>JAITBL010000168.1 GCA_031283575.1 Treponema sp.
CCTATTCGCTGTCTCGCCCGCCCTGCGGCGGGCGGCAGCATTTTGTTTTACGGTGGCCGGTTTAAGATTAATCTTTGTGTCGAGGTTCCCCGGAATTCCTTCCGGTTTCCTCACGGCGCCAACCAACCTGCCACCGGCTCTCCGGCCCCGTCAGACCAGAGTACCTCGTTTCCCCGATAATTTAAATCATAGTATCTTTGTGGTTCATATTCTTTTTCCTCGCTTTCTTTATATCCGGTCGTTTAGATGTTACAGAACACCAGGCCTGTCACTCTCTTTGTTCGTGAGGTTCGTGTGGTTCATTCGTGGTTACCTTCTTAAAAAAACCACGAACCACCCGAACAGACACGAACAGAAGGAGCATGAGGTATCATTAAAACTTTCTAAAGAAAGGTTCGTTTTTGTTCGTGTGAAATCAAACTGGTTTTTCGGGAATACCTCCGGAAATCAAAGCACGATATATCCTGTTCGTGTGGTTAGTGGTTCCTTATTCGACTTCTTCGCCCTTGCGGTTAATTTTAAAGTTTTAGATGTTACAGAACACAAGGCCTGTCACTCTCTTTTGTTCGTGTGGTTTGTGAGGTTCGTGGTAAAAATGACCGATTATTCTCCGCCGATCTCCCAGACTTCATCCGTCTCGGCAACCATCATTTCTTTTTGCAGGGAATCAAGGGCCCTGCAAAAGTCGGCGTCGCTGAGCGCGGGGACTTCTTCCGCCAGGGCGCTTTGCAGGGCCGCTTTTTTTTGCGGGCCGTTTTGGGCAAGGACGCGTACGATGGCGCCGCGTATTTGGCGGAACGAGCCTTCGAAGCGGCTTTGTTTGGCGTAATGGGCGCTTTTGCGTCCGGGGTTGAGCGTTGTTTTTTTAAGGGCGGCGCCGTAATCCATAAGGGCATAGTACCATTCCCGCGCGCCTTTTTCGGGGACACATTCTTTGAGGAAGGGTATGATCTCGTCATCGCCGACGCCCGATCTATCCTCAAAGAAAAAATGCAGCGCCGCCGCCCGTATATTGGTTTCGATAAAAACGGCGGGATAATCCCAGGCAAAACAGGCAATGGCCCCGCTTGTGTACGGCCCGATTCCGGGCAGTTTAACAAGTTCGCCGGGGGTTTTGGGCACCCTGCCGCCGTAATCCGCGCAGATCATTTTGGCACATTCCCAAAGCCGCCGCGCGCGGCTGTTGTAACCAAGGCCGCTCCAGGCGGACAGCACTTCCCCAAGTCCGGCCCGCGCCACATCCTTTACGGCGGGCCATTTTTTCATCCACGCCTCCCAGTAGGAAACGACCCGCGCCGTCTGCGTCTGCTGTAGCATGAACTCGGAAACAAGCACACCCCAGGGGCTCGTACGTTTTTTACGCCAGGGAAAGACGCGGCCCGAACTGCGGTAGTTTGACAGAACCGCTTCTTTAAACGCCTGGCACTTTGGCGATAATGGCATAGGCGATCTCTTCGGGATTCATATCATCGGTATCTATAATCAAATCGGCAAATCCGTAATCGTCATTGTCGATATTGTAAAGCCGTATATAGCGCTCACGGTCCCGCCCGTCACGGTCACGGGTAAACTCCGCGACCGCCTGCAAGTCCCCCCCCTCACGGTGCACGATGCGTTTTGCGCGGGTTTCCGGCCTGGCCCGCAGGTAGACTTTCAGGTCCGCCTCGCCCAGCACCCAGATGGCCAGGCGCGAACCCAGAACGCAGCCGGGAACTCCGCGGGCCAGCTCAACCTGGCGCGTGTCCACTTCCCTGTCCCAGCAGTCCTCCCGCGCCGCCCTGTCGAAAATTTCCTTCAGGCTGATTTTTTTTTCCGCGGCAAGCGAGCGAAAAGTAAAATTGATAAACTGCAATCCCAACCGTTCGGCTACCATGCGGCTCACCGTCGTGTTGCCGCAGCCGCTTTTTCCCGAAACGGCGATTTTATAATTGTTACGCATTCATCATTCCCCCTACTCGACATTCCGCAGCTGTTCACGAATATTCTCAAGCGCGTCCTTCATCCTGACGGTTTCCCCGCTGATCTCAAGCTCCTGCGATTTTGACGCGATGGTATTTACTTCGCGGTTAATTTCCTGGCAGAGAAAATCAAGTTTTTTGCCGGGGCTTGACTCCTGTTCCGCCGCCGCGCGGAATTCCTTTAAATGCGCTTCAAGGCGGGAAAGTTCCTCGGCAATGGTATATTTTACAAGGAGCGCCGCCGTTTCGGCAAGAACGCGGTTTTCGTCAACAGCGTTTCCGAGCATTTCCTCAAAACGCTGCCGTACCGTTTTTTTAAAATGATCTTCCATCATTTCTTTTTTTGAAGCGATAAAGGCAAGGGAATTTTCAAGCGCCGCCAGATACGAAAAAACAGCAAGAAGCGTATGCGCTCCTTCGCGCTTCCTTTCCCGCTCAAAGGCGTCCAGGGCTTTTTCGAGCGGCGGCATTATTTTTTCAAGGGCGGCCTCCGTATTCCGGCTCTTTTCAGTTTCAAGCACGCCTTCCCTTTCGAGCAGCGTGACAAGAGAAGGCCTCTCGTTTATGCCCAGTTCGCGCGCGGCTGTTTCCGCGGCTTTCCAGTAGGCCTTCAACACTTCCGTGTTAACCGCCACCGAAAAACACAAAGCGCTCTCGCGGTAACGGATCACGGCTTCCACTTTGCCCCGCCTGATCCGCCCTCCCAGGTATTCCCGCACCGTTCCCTCCAAGGATGAAAGGAACGGGGGAAGCGCCACCTCAATGTCAAGAAAGCGGTTATTGTAGCTTTTGATTTCGGCCGAAGCGGACCAGGACTCCCCTTTTTCTTCGGCCCAGCCGTAACCGGTCATGCTCTTCATCTTGCCGCCCCGCCCAGCTTTTCGTAGAGCAGCCTTCCCAGACGCCAATTGTCGCCTGCGCCCATGGTGATAAAAAGATCCCCGGGCCGCAGAATCTTTTCGAGCGGCGCGGCGGCATCGGCGCATTCTTCCGTATAGTACACTTCGTTTTTAAGGGCGCGTGTTTTTTCAAACAGGGTGCGCCCGCTGACGCCTCCCCGGTACGCTTCCCGCGCCGAGGCGTAGATCTTGTGAAGAAACACGATATCGGCGCTCACAAGGGCGGCGGCAAATTCGTCGATGAGGGCCGCCGTTCTGGTATAGGTGTGGCTCATAAAACTTGCGACAAGGCGGCGGCGCGGATAAAATTCCTTAAGGCCCTCAAGCGTCGCCCTCACGGCGGTCGGATGATGCCCGTAATCGTCCATAAAAAGAATGTCGTTTACTTCGCCGATAATTTCGGAACGGCGGCGCGAACCGCCAAAAGCGTCAAGCGCGGCGGCGGCTTTTTCCAGCAGCGCGGCGTCCCAGTTCCGGTTTTCGGCGCGGAGCAGTTCGCCGGTCAATACGAGCGCGGCGGCGGCGTCAAGAACAAGGTGCCGGCCCGGGACACGCAGGCGAAAAACGCTTTCCGTTTCGGCGCCGGGCAGCGTAAGGGAAAAAACGCCGCGTTCCGCTTCGACCCTGCAAGAAGTGATCCGCACCAGGGCGCGCGGTGAAAAACCGTAACCCAGCGTCACGATATCCCGCCGCTTCGCGAGGGCCAATTCCGCCGTTTCGGCGGCGCCGGCGTCGTCGGCGCAGTAAACAAGAAGGCCGCCCTGCGGCAGGCGCAGCGCGTATTCCACAAAGGCGTCGCGTATGGATTCATACGTCGGAAAAAAATCCTGGTGATCGCTTTCGACGCTGGTAAGCACAAGACGGCGGGGGTGAAAGGCAAGAAAGTGCTTCCTGTATTCGCAGGTTTCCGCCACAAAGTATTTGCCGCCCAACGAAAGGGTCGAACGGCCGCCGAAGTCCGCTACGGCGCTTCCCGCAAGCACCTGCGCGGGAATCCCCGCCGCCCTCAGCAGCGTTCCGGCGAGGGCCGTTGTCGTCGTTTTTCCGTGAACCCCGGCGATGCCGCTTGAATCAAAACGCGCCGAATATTCGCCCAGGGCGTCGGTATACTTGAGAAGGGGAAGGCCGCGTTTTTGCGCTTCGGCTATTTCGACATTGCTTTCCGCGTTATAGGCCGCGGAGTACACCACAAGATCGGCGCCGGAAGGAAGGTGGCCCGCGTCAAAATTTTCGTAATAGGGAATGTCGAGCTCTTTAAGAATCGCGTCGGTGTAGAAAACTTCGCCGCGGTCGGAACCCGAAACATCAATCCCGCCGTTGTGAAACAGTTCCGCCAGGGCGCACATACCGGTGCCCTTAATGCCGATAAAATACACCCTGCGCGGATCGGCGGGCGAAGCCATTATCGTCCGTCCCGGAGGGGCGGGGCAGCAAACCCGCGGACAGAATGAAGCGTCGGTATCACGCTCGTCAGTATAACATAGACCCAAAGGGCGTTCAAGGGCCGCGTTTCATGGAGTATAATACGTTATGAACTATTTCGCGCACTCGGACGATGTTTACCAATGGCTCGGAAACTTTATCAACCTTGAACGGGGTATGGGGGGGCGGCCCGGGGAACACTTTAAACTGGATCGCATGCGCCGTTTTGCCCGCCTTGCCGGCCATCCCGAAAAATCCGCGCCGGTAATCCATGTCGCCGGTTCCAAGGGAAAGGGTTCGGTGACCGCGATGCTAGCCGCGATACTGGAAAAAGCGGGAATGAAAACGGCGCGCTATCTTTCGCCCCACGTTTCATCCTGGCGCGAAAGGATTGGAAGCGCCGCCGGCGCGTTCCCCGAAGAAATATATACCGCGGCGGGCAATGAACTGCGGGAAATTTATACGGCCTTCCGGAACGGCGCGGAAGATCCGGCCGAACGCGGCGGCGCGGAAGAGGGAGAGCCGACTTTTTTTGAACTCGCCACGCTTTATTTTTTTCTCTGCGCCCGCGCCGCCGGAGCGGAGATCATGGCGGTGGAGACGGGCCTTGGCGGACGGCTCGACGCCACCAACATCGTCGATCCCCTGGCCTCGGTGATTACGCTGATCGAAACGGAGCACACCGAATATTTGGGAAACACGCCGAAAGAAATTGCCGGTGAAAAAGCTGGCATCATCAAACGGGGAAGGCCGCTGTTTCTGGCCGAACAAACGGCCGAAGTTTTTTCGCTGTTCCGGACAAAAGCCGCCGCTCTTGGCGCGCGGCTCTACTATCTGGGCGAGCATGTTGAAACAAGCGGCCTTGCCGTAAGGCGGGAAGGCGCCGCCTTCTCGCTGCTGTTTCATACGGGCGGCCTTTGCGGGGAACGCGTGGAATGCCGCGTGCCCGTTCCCGGAAAGGTATACGCGGCCAACGCCGCCCTCGCCGCGCTGACGCTTACGACGCTCTTTCCCCGCCGCGTCAACGCGGACAGCGTCAGGGCCGGCCTTGAATCCTGCGCCCTCCCCGCCCGCTTCGAGACGCTGGCCGAAGCGCCGCCCGTCATAACCGACGGCGCCCATACCGCGGCCAGCGTTTCCTCCTGCGCCGACACCTTTTGCGGCCTCTACGGCGAAGGCGGAATACTCCTCTTCGGCTGCGCCCGCGACAAGAACGCCTCCGCTCTGGCGGCTCTTCTCCGCGGGCGTTTTTCGCGCGTTATCATCACCGCGCCGGGAAATTTCCGCGCCGGCGATCCGCCGGCGGTCTACAAGGCGTTTACCCGCGCGGAGGATTTACGGCCAGGGCGCGGCGGCCCGGACGCCGTAGAATTAATTCCCGATACGGCGGAGGCGATCAGGCGCGTCATTGAACTGCGCGCCCTGACGCGGCTGCCTGTTTTGGGAACGGGCAGTTTTTATTTGGCCGCCGCGCTGAGGGACGCGCTGCCGCCGGCGGAGGACAGGACATGACCGCGTTTTGGGAAAAGGCCGCCGCCGAACCGGCGCTGCTCAGGGAAAGCGAACGCTATCTACTGCTCTACAAGCCGCCGCGTTTTCACACGGCCCCGCTTCACGCCGTACAAAGCGGGGAAAGCGGGACCCTGCTCGAATGGGCCGCCAAACGTTATCCCGACATTCTTGCCGTGACGGGACACAGAGCCGGCGAGGGGGGCCTTCTCTCCAGGCTTGATTACGAAACCCAGGGCCTCGTACTTATCGCGCGGACTCAAAAATTATTCGATGATCTTAAGGGCGGCTTTATAAAAAAATACGAAGCGTTTTCCAGAGGGGGAAGCGCGCCGCGCGGCTTTCCCCCTCTGGAAAAAGCGCTGCCCGTTGACGGCGGCGCTTTTTCCCTGAGCAGCGCCTTCCGGCCCTACGGCCCGGGCCGGAAGGCGGTGCGGCCCGTTGTCCGCGTTTCCGGGGGAGTCCGCGTTTACACCACCGAAGGCGCCGCCGCGGACAAAAGCGCCGGTACTACAGGATCGGACGGATCGGGTGGATTGGGCGGATTTTTTTTCCGCGTTACGATCAAGCGGGGGTTCCGCCACCAGATCCGCTGCCACCTTGCCTGGGCCGGATATCCGCTCCTCAACGACAGCGTGTACGGCGGGACGCCGGACGGCGGCTTTCTGGCGCTGCGGGCCGGGGCGCTTTCATTTAACGACGGCGTCGAGCGCATCGACTATACGCTTGAACCGTAAGGGAAGCGGCGCGGTAAAACACGAGGGGGCCGCCGCTCCGGGCACGGTGATGCTCAGGCGCCAGGCGTGCAGCATCAAACCCGCGCCGGGAAAATTTTTGTCGCTTCTTCCGTAAAGCGGATCGCCCAGAATGGGGCAGCCTATGCTTTTCAGATGAACGCGCAGCTGGTGGGTCCTTCCCGTTTTGGGAATCAGGAGCAGCAGCGAATAGGCGTTCCATTTTTTGACGACGCGGTAAAAAGTGAACGAGTATCTGCCCCGCGCCGCGCCGGAAAACACGCGGGCATCCGCCGCCGCGGAAGGAACAAGGCAAAAGCGCCTGCGGTCCGCCGCCTTCCGCGCGATGAGGCCTTCAATTTTTCCCCGCTCCAAAGCGGGGACGCCCCGAACCAGCGCAAGGTAGCGTTTATCCACCGCGCGGGCCCTGAACTGGGCGGCAAGAAAAGCGAGGGCTTCGCCGGTGTAGGCGGCAATGATCACCCCCGAGGTATCCTTGTCAAGGCGGTGTACGATTCCCGTCCGCGGCCCCTCCCGCAGGTCCGTATCGCCTGCGCCCCGGCGCAGCCGTCTTCGGTAGGCCAGCGCGTTCGCCAGGGTGCCGCTTTTGTTTCCTGCGCCGGGGTGCACCACCATGCCCTGCGCCTTGTTCATTACAACACAGTTCCCGTCCTCGAAGATGATACGCAGGGGAATGTTTTCGGGAACGAGGTATTCGTCCGCTTCGTTTTGCCAGCTCAGTTCAAGCCTGTCGCCGGCCCTTACCGGACGCGAAAGCTTTACCGCGCCGCCGTTTATGCTTGCCGTGAGCTTCCGCGTTTTGATCTGGGAACGGTTGAGTATGCCGAGTGTTTTGGCGATGTAGGTATCGAGCCGTACTTCGCCGGTAAAATCAGGCGGCACCTCGAAAAATTCATTCATAGATCGGGACCGGCTCTTTTTTCCGTTCATGGCGGACGATAAAATAATCGGTAAGCGCAAGAACCAGAGAGGTCGTAAAGGCGGCGCTGATAATAACGACAATATCTTTTTTTTCAAGCGAAACGGAATCGCCGCTTTTCACCGGCCAGGGGGCGTACCGCGTGTCCCAGCCGTGCGAGGCGCTGCGGCTCAGATCAAAAACAAAGCGCGCGAAAAAAAAGGTAAACGGCGCGGTTCCAAAAAAAACAATCTCGGCGCGGCGCAGATCTTTTGCCCAAAGGGGCGCTCCGGTAAAAATCGTTTCGTTTCCCGTTTCGCCGGCCGCCGCGAAGAACTGCCGCGCGGCGGTTTCATGGCGCGGATTGTAGGGCATTTTTTCCGGGAACTCCTGCCTGGGAGCCAGGGAAAAACCGCTTTCGGGCAGGGTTTGGGCAAAGAGCGATGAAGCGGCAAGGAAGAGCAGGGCTGCGGACAGGCGCTTCACTTCCGTTCTCCAAAAATCGCCGTACCTATACGCACCAGCGTGGAGCCTTCCTCTATGGCGGCTTCAAAATCATTGGTCATGCCCATGGAAAGCGTGTCAAGACTCAACTCGGGAAAACGGGCCTTAAGCGCGGCGCGGGCTTTTACCAGGGCGCGGAACGAACGCCTGACGGGTTCTTCGGCCTCCGTGCAGGGCGCCATGGTCATCAAGCCCTCAAGGCGCAGGGCGGGAAAGCCGCATATAATTTCGGCGGCGCGGAAGAGGCTTTCTTCATCGGGATAGCCCGACTTGGATTCTTCGCCGGTATGCAGTTCCAGCAAAACGGGAATGGTTTTATTCCGTTCGGCGCAGAGTTTTCCCAGCGTAACAATAAGCCCGTCGCGGTCAAGGGACTGGACGGCGTCGAAAACTTCCAGGGCGTTTTTGGCCTTGTTGCGCTGAAGGGAACCTATCATGTGCAGCGCGAAAGCGCCCTCTTTCCGCAGGGGCGGAAACTTGCGCTCCGCTTCCTGCACGCGGTTTTCTCCGAACAGCCTGACACCCGCGTTAAGGGCTTCGAGTATTTCACCGGCCTCGTGGAATTTGGAGACGGCCATAAGGCTTACCTCGGATCTTTTCCGTCCCGCGCGATCACACGCTTTTTCGATGCGTTCGCCGATACCTTCGATGCGATCCGCTATGCCGGTATTCATCGCCTGATTTCCATTCATCATCCGTATTCCAGTCAAAATAATTTCCCAACGCTTCCGCAAGGCCGATTATTTCGGAAACTTCCAGCGTTTCGGCGCGGCAGTTCCCCGCGATACGGCAGCTTTCCAGCGCGGCCCGCGCGGCGTCCCGCAGTTTCCCGCCGTTCTTAAGTATACCGGAACGCGATAAAAAATACTCCAGGTTGTTGGCGAGGGTTTTACGGCGGGCGGCAAAGAGGCCGCGGACCAGCGGATAAAAAACAGGCGGGGGAGCGCGGCGGCTTTCCAGCGGCTCAAAGCGGACCGAAGCGGAATCCACCCTCGGCGGCGGATAAAACGAGGGCCCCTTCAGATTCATAAAGATTCTGCTTTTATAGGCCGAAGCGCAGAGCGCCGAAATCGACGCGTAGTTTTTGTCCCCGGGCCGGGCCGTCATACGCCAGGCCACTTCCTTCTGTACGGTTACCACGATGCGCCTGAAGAGGCGGCCCCCTTCGATAAAGTTTCCCAGCAGCGGCGCCGCGATGGTATAGGGAAGGTTTCCCAGAAGGAAGGGCGCCGCTTCCGCCGCCTCCCAGGTTTTAAGCGCGTCGCCCGGTATCAGCCTGAACGTTTTGTCCGCAGTTTCCCGCGCGAAGATTGTTTTCAGGGCCGAACAGAATCCCGCGTCCACCTCGAAGGCGGTGACAATCCCGCCCCGCCGCAGCAGCTCCGCGCTCATCGCCCCAAGACCCGCCCCGATTTCCCAGACGGCGTCCCCCGCGGAAAGCTCAAGTTTATCGGCGATGGCGGCGCGGGCGGAGGGATTGATTAAAAAATTCTGCCCCCACTTTTTACGAAACGAAAAACCCCGCGCTTCGAGAAAGGCCCGCAGCGCGGGACCGGAATTGTATTCGGGCGCAAGGTCCTGGGCTTCATCCTGAATTTCAGCCTGAACCTTAATCGAAGGGAGCAAGATAACTCCTGCGGAGCCTTCTCCGCTTTGCCGCCAGAACCAGCGCGGCCGCCAGCGCGGCGGAAAAAATCAGGGCCGGCGGCAGCGAAACGCCGACGCCGGGAAAACGGGCGGCGGCGTTCACGCAGCGGCGTATGACGCTTTCGAGCAGTGAAAGCGGGCCGCCCAAAAACGCGGAGCGCGGAAAAAAAGCGCCCAGCGACAGGGCCATGAACGCCGTGGAGAGGGGCGTTATTAGCAGGCCCGCAATAATGCCCGCGGGACGCAGGACGCCGAAGACCGCGGCGGCGGGCGGAGCGGTAAAGATAAAAGCGCCCAGCGAAGCGCCCAGCGCCTTTGCCGCGCTGTCGGGCAGGCGGCCCTTTAACAATTCTTCCACAGACGGGGCAAGGATCAGAATTCCCGCCAGGGCGAGGTACGACAGAATAAACGAAAGGCTCAACCCGCTTTCCGGAAACAGCAGTATCTGTAACATAAAACAGGCGCCCAATAAAGGAAGCGTGGCGCGTTCATGGCCGCCGAGCAATAGAACGCTTCCCAGCGCGTAGAGCAGGGCCGCCCTTACCAGACTCGGCTGGGGACCGATAAGGAGGAGGTAGCCAAAGACAAAAACAAGACCGGCCATGATCGAAGCCCGTTTTCCCAGCGGCTTCCTCAGCAGCAGGGCCAAAAGGCCCGACAAAAACGCCAGATGCATTCCCGACAGGGCAAGGATGTGGCTGAGCCCCGCGTTACGGTACGCGGCCGCCAGAGCGCCGTCAAGGTTTTCCCGCACGCCCAGAAGCAGGGCCGCCGAAAGGCCGCCCCAGTCCGCGCCGTCAAAGGCCGCGAGAAGCCGCGCGCGCAGAGCGGTACGGAAGCGCTCGTACGGAGGCGCCGCGTTCACCGTATGAATGGAACGCGCGCGGAAGGCCGGCGTTCCCGTATCGCGGGGCGGCAGAAACGCGCCTTCGGCATACACTTCCGTTCCCCGGCCGAATTCCTTGATCCGCGCGGCGGAGAGCGGCGAAAAAAACACGGTAAGCGCGCCCGAAGCCGAAGCGCGCGCCGTTCCCGAGCCGAGCCGCGCCTCCGTTTTCGTCAGCCGGAGCGCGGCCATTCCCTGCCGCGAAGCGCCGGCCGTCCGGGGATCCTCAAGCAGCACGCCCTGAACGGCGCTCATGGTTTCGGGCGGCAGACCCGGCGCGAAAACGGCCGCCCGGTTTCCCGCGGCCAACGCGATAAACGCGCCGGCCGCCGCGGCGGCGCAGTGTTTTATCCACACTTCACGCCGGCCCGCGGGACGGCCGGCGGCAAACACGGCGCCGGCCGCGCACAAAAGCGCCATGAGGCGCCGTAAAAACGGAACGGGAATGTAGCAGACCGCCGCCGCTCCGAGCGCCGCGGTGATGAGCGGGCTTACCCTTGCCAGCGCCGCTTCGATTTTACCTGCTGTTTTAATTACCATTGCAGTTTCGCGCGGGCATCCGCCGCCGAAGTTTTCACCGCGTCGGAATACGGAAGCCGGTCCATGCGGGCAAGGGAATCATGGGCGGCCCTGTAGCCAAGTCCGCCCAGGGCGTTTACGAGCGCGGTCACGACGCTTTCGTCACAGGAAGCGGAACTTTCCATGCCCGAATTAACAAGATCCAGCTGGAGCGTCAACAGTCCCGCGGCTTCGGCGTTTTCCATGGCGGCGAGGGCGGAAACCGCTTCAAGATAATCCGGCCGCCCGCGGTCGCGGTTGGAACGGTAGGCGGAAAGACACTGGTTGTAGTTTTTGATCACGAGGGGAAGGGCGCGGCCTATCTTTTCTTCGCGGATTATCCGCAGGGCGTCCGAACGGAGCCGCCTCACGCTTTCGCCGGAAAGATTCTGGTTAAGCGCCGCTTCCAGAGCCGCTTCGGCAAGATCGCCGTAATTGACAGCCGATTCGGGGCGCTTTGCCAATTCCAGCGCCTCGTATTTTTCGCGGACAGGATTTTGTAAAACAACCTGGATAAAAAAAGCGCCCAAACCGCCCGCCCGCTCATTGATCGCAAAGAGCGAAGCGGCGGCGTTTTCTCCGCTTTCGCCGGGATAGATCAGGCATGCGCCAAAGAGGGCCGGATAACTGCGTTCGTCGCCGATGCCGCCCAGCGTTTTGATAATGCCGTCAAGCAGCGTCAAATCCGGCGCCAGGGACGAGCCGTAGAGGCTGTTCTGTTCCGCCAAAAAACGGTTGATGTCCGGAACCGGTTCCGAAGAGCCGAGCAGGGGAAGGGCGGCCAGCGCCTCAAAGCGTATCACATTATCGCGAAAACCAAGAAAAATCCGCCAGAGCGCCGGAGCGGCGGGACTGTAGCCCGACTCCCCTATTCCCCTGACTGCCCTCACGGCAAGGTTCGCCATGTCCGGATCGTTGGGAAACAGCGCGGCGTTTTCCAGCACAAAGTCCAGGGCAAAGCGGCAGAGGGGGCCGAAGAATTCGGGGGCGCGGTCATCGAGGGCCGCGTCGTGAAGCAGATCGGCCTTGGCCTGCAGGCTGGAACGGATAAAGCGCCGTTCGTAGGAATCCAGTATACGTTCGATCCGTGTTTCACTTTCGAAATACGCGGGACTCTGGGCAAAGGCCCCCGCGGCCGGAACAAAAACGAGCAGAAGCATGAGTGTTTTTCGTGTCATCTGATCCTCCTAATACAGTAATAGAGGGTACGATACGCGGCGGCGCTTGTATTTCTGGAAAAAAAATTCATGACTCTTTCCGCCCTGAAGGGCGGGCAGTAAACGCTGAATTTGATACGGAGGGCGGCGGAATCGAAGCGTCATGCCGAAGCGGATTCCCCGCCGCTTTCGGCCTCTTCGTCCAGCATCCTGAAGGGAAGATCGTCCTCTTCGGGAAGCAGGCCGAAAACCTCACCCAGAATATGGTTGCGGGTTTCGATGGGCATGGGATCCGCCTCGATGTGAAGCAGCGAGCGGTTCTGTTCTTCGTTGTATTCAAGGGAACGGACCGTGCCGGAGATGCAGATCGGCACATTGTTAAGGATGAACTGGGCCTTGACCCGCATTCCCTGCGCGGCCTTTCCGCCTATGGTAACGGCAAAGCCCGAATCGGAAAGATCCTCGACAAAACTTTTAAGGCCCGCGGCCATTTCGATGGTAAAGGAAGGCTCCTCCCCTTCAAGCTTGTAGAGAAAGGCCATTTTATGGGTTTTGATCCGCACCGACTTGCGCTTTTGGGTACGGAAGAGGGATTCGCCGTGGTTGATTTTGAGCGCCGCGCTTCCCTTTGAAAAAACCTCGTCCTGAACATCGCTGTCAAAAACATAACCCGCGTCGTCTTCCCGCCAAAAATAAACGGAAAGTTTAAGGCCTATCCATGAAAAACTCGTCGGCAGTTTGGGATTGTTGGGCCGCGCGATGGTAAGGTACTGGCCGGTATTTTTTAGCAGTTTGGAGGGAAAAACCCCCTGGCCGTTGGACAGAATGCGCAGGGCCTGGCCTTCCCCGATCTGGCGGGTATCGTTGATCCCGTTTTTGATCCGGGGTTTTTCCATCTCGATCTTTTTGCGGTAATCGTAAAGCTTGGAAAGAAAATCCTGGGTAGCCTGATCGCCCCCGCCCGCGAGGCGGGTGGAACGGACCATGTTTCGTATGCAGATATCCAGCTGGTTCCGGGACCAGAAGAGGGAGCCGGGATCATCCAGCGAACACTTGATCGCCAGACGCCTGAGCAGATCAATCTCTTTAAAGCTAAAACCGGCGTCTTTGCCCTTGGCAAAAAACTGTATCCAGCTCTTTTTTTTGTCGCTGCCGGACTGGGAAAGGATCACCATGACAAGAGCCGACACAACGATAATGATTATTAAAATCGTAAAGAGCATTATATCAAACCCCTCCTGATGATATGCTATAGTGAGCCAGTTCCAAAACCCCATGGTTTTTCCACTGGCTCTAGTAATATACTATATTAAAAGGAAAAGCTATTAAAGACCTTCTTCGCGCGCTCGCGCTGTTCTTTATCATTTTTTTTCCCCGCGCCGGCGCCAATTCCCTTGATCTGTCGTTCACGGTCTTTTTCCGCCTTCCCGCGCTGTTCCTGCTGCTGACGGAACTAAGCGGCGAAAGCGGCGGCGCGGCGGCTTTCGTAACGGCGCGGCCGCGTTTACGCGACGCGGGCGCGGCCCTGACGGGCCTCGTCCTTATCGCCGCGGCCGTCTCGGCGGCGGCCTCGTTCAGCGGATACGCTGACGCGCCGGTAATAAGGCCGCCCGAAGGCCTTTACGGCAGGGCAAGCGCGCTGGCCGCCGTGTTCAGCGCCGCCTATCTGGAAGAAGCCTACTTCCGCGCCTGGCTGCCGCTGCGCCTGCGCGCCGTCACCGGCGGCCTGTGGCCGGCCCATCTGGCCTCCGCCGCCGTGTTCAGCCTCTGCCATGTTTACGAAGGCCCCTGGGGCCTCGTAAACGCCGCGGCCGCGGGGGTGTTTCTCGCCGCCGTCTTTATACGCACGCGGTCCCTGCACGGCATAGCGCTTGCCCACGGCGCGTACAACGCCCTCGTTTTTGTTTACACGGCCCTTACGGCGCAAACTTGACAATACGCGCCTCGAACGGCCCCAGCGCGAAACGCCCGCCGCTTTCGGGATCGGTCCACCGCGCCGCGCGCCGGCCCAGATTGACAAGGCAGACCATGCGCCGCCTGTTTTTGCGGCGTTCCAGCGCAAAGACGCCGCCGGCGGCTTCGAGAACACGCTGTTCGGCTTCGGGATCGAACAGCGCTTCCGCCTTGCGGATCGCGAGCATTTTTTGGAAACCCTCGTAAACACGGCGGCGGAACGAAGCGGCGGCAAGCTCCGCCTCAACGCGATCGACGGGCGGCCTTTCGCGGTTGATCGCGCGCTTATACCCGAGCAGGGCCGGGCCCTCCGTCCAGGCTTCGGAACCGATCCAGCTGTGAAAATAGACCGCCGGAAGGCCCGAAAGAAAAAGCATCGCCGCGTGGGCGGCAAGAAAAGCCTTCGCGCGCAGTCCGGCGCTTCCCAGTTCCCGCGGAGCGATTACGGACGCGAAAGAACAGTTCAGCTCATAGGGAACTTCCCCCCGCGGCGTCGATTTGTAGGAAACGAGGGCGCCGCGCCGCCGCGCCGTTTCAATCGTTGCCGCAAGGGCCTTCTCGTCGACAAGACCGGCGGCCGGCGTCAGGCCGACCCCGTCGTGGCTGGCGAGAAAATTGAGGAAGTAACGGCCCTCCGCCCTGACCGGCAGAGTTTTGGCCCATTCCCTCAGGGGGCCGGCGTCGCCGGATACACAGGCGTGAAGGACCAGCGGCGGAAGGGCAAAATTATACACCATGTGCGCCTCGGCCGGACCGGAAGCTGTTCCAAAGTAAGAGATATTTTCCGCGTGGGGCACATTGGTTTCGGTGAGTATGAGCAGGGGCAGCCCAAGGTAATCGATAACGGCCCTGAAGAGCCTGACCACCGCGTGGGTTTTGGGATGATGAAGACAGGCCGTGCCGTCTTCCTTCCAGAGATAGGCAATGGCGTCGAGCCTTACGATACCCGCGCCCCGCCGCGCGTATTGCAATAAAATTTTTACGAACTCAAGCAGCACGTCGGCGTGGGAAAAATCATAATCGGCCTGATCGGCGCTGAACGTGGTCCACACATAAACAGGAGAAGAACCGGCCCTTTTAAATTCACTCAAAAGCGGATGGGTACGCGGCCTGAAGACGGCGCCTGAATCATACGTTTTGGGACGGGTCAGGTACCACGACGAATATTCGCTTTTACCGGCAAGAAAGCCCTTAAACCATTCGCTCTGTACGCTTCCGTGATTCACCACCAAATCAAAAGCCAGAACAAGGCGGCCTGAGCCCGTGGAAATTGTTTTAAGACGTTCCAGATCTTCCCAGCTCCCAAAACGATCATCCACGCGGGAATAATCGATCACCGAAAAGCCGTCGTCGGAAGAATACGGATGAAAGGGAAGCAGGTGCAGATACGAAAAAGCGCCGCCGTTACGCGCGGCCAGAAATTTTCCCAGCCGCGAAAGGCCGGACTCGCCGTCCCCCCCGGCCGGCGGGGCAAGCATGTCGGCATAACTTATCAGCAGGGCGTCGCGGTGATCAACAAGCCCGCGGCAGGCGGGCGCGGCATCGTTCCGCGAGGCATGGGCGGTATGCGGGGAGCCGCCGGTCTTACGCGCTTCTTCGAAGGGCGGCAGGCCGCGGGGATAAGCGTCAAGCAGGGCAAGCAGCCGGGGAAGAATAGCCCCGCCCTGTTCCGTACCGTAAATAAATGAAAGAATATCGCCAAGGACTTTTTTATCCATAAGGCACCTCCCTGTATCTCAAATCAGGGGTATTTTCCCCCGCTGGCCGGTCAGTTCCAGATAGGCCAGTTCCGCAAGGCCGAAGTCCGCGCTTTTCGTATACTCTTTGGCGTATTCGTCCCAGAGCATGTCTTCGTAGACTTCGCCGGCAAAACCGGCGTCGACCAAACCGGATTTCTGTACCGTTTTACGCATTCCCGAAAGGAGGTTTTTGACAAGGAAGGTTTCGAGGGCTTCGCACTGTTCATAGAGTTTTGAACTTTTGTCGATATCGGGCCGCGCCCCGTTCAGCGCGGCGGCCTTCTCCGTTTCACCCGTGTTCCCGGGCCGCGCCTTCATACGTTCCAACAGATCCGTAAAGCCGCCGCGGGCGTCGCCTAATTGTTGTTGACGCACGCCGCCCGCAGCGCCCGACAGCGGAATATACGCGCTGTTTCCCGCGTTCAGCGGATTTATACCGGCCATGCCCGCCGCCTCACTTTATTCTGGCAGGTTGCAAAGACTAAACAGATCGTTAAGATATTTAACCACAAAGGCGCATAAGGCGCACGAAGGAAAAACAAAGCTCTCTCCTTTGTGCTTTCTGATTGACCGCGCAGCGGTCTACTTTGTGTTCCGTTGTGGTTCATATTCTTCTTCCCTTTCTTCATATCCGGTCGTTCAGACTTTACAGCCTGCTAGCGTTTAAGGCTCGTTGCCGTACCCAGCATATTATCCGAAGTCTGTATCGTGCGTGAGTTAAATTCGTAGGCGCGCTGGGCGACAATCAGGTCGACCATTTCGCGGACCACCGCCACATTGGACATTTCCAGCATACGGTGGGCTATCTTTCCCATACCAAGCTGGGCGGGGCGGCCGGGTATCGCGTCGCCCGAAGCGTTCGTTACCTTGAAAAGATTCTCGCCCGCCGCCGTCAAACCGGCGGGATTGGGAAAGCGGTAGAGTTCTATCTGCCCCACCACAATGGGGTCGTCGGGGTTGATTTCGGGCACCTTGACCGAGACAACGCCCTGCGGCGTTACGTTAATTGTTTCGGGCAAAAAGTTTTCGGGCATGACGATGTCCGGTAAAAGCCAGTAGCCGTTGGGACTGACCATGCGGCCCGTGTTGTCGACAAGGAAGTTGCCGTTTCGCGTATAGGCGTAGGAACCGTCCTGAAGCTGCACCCGAAAAAACCCCTCGCCGGTGATCGCCATGTCCGTGGGGACATCGGTAGCCTGCAGCGCGCCCTGGCTGAAGATACGCTGGGTGTCGGCAAGTTTAACGCCGTGGCCCATCTGCGTCCCCACGGGAACGACCGTATCTTCGGTAGCGGGGGTTCCGGCGGTCCGTATCGTTTGATAGATCAGATCCTCAAAATCGGCGCGGACTTTTTTAAAGCCCGTAGTATTGACGTTCGCCAGGTTATTGGAAATCGTGTCGATGTTGGCCTGTTGCCCGATCATGCCGGAAGCGCCGGTCCATAAGCTCCTAACCATGTTTACTCCTGTATAGGCTAAAAGTACTGTTTAAGAATTTTTAACCACAAAGGCGCATAAGGCGCACAAAGGAAGAGGAGGCCTTCGTGCTTTCTGATTGACCGCGTGTGGTTCATATTTTTCTTCCTCGCTCTCTTTATATCCGGCCGTTCAGATCTTACAACCTGCTAGCCGTTATAGCGCGCGTATTGGTTAATCAGGGTTCCCAAAAGGGAATCGTGATTCTGTATCACTTTCTGGTTCGCCTCGTAGGCGCGGTTCACTTCGATCATCTGTACCATTTCAACAACGGGATCGACGTTGGCCGCTTCGTTAAAACCCTGGTATACTTCGGGCCGGTTTTCAATTTCAAGCGGGATCGGCGGACCGGAAAATACTTTGACGTACGGGTCGTTCGGATCGGTCGCCCGGTACAGGCTGGAACCCTGTTTTTGAAGATAGCGCGGCCGCTCAAAATCAA
Organism: Treponema sp.; assembly: GCA_031283575.1. Lineage (GTDB taxonomy): Bacteria > Spirochaetota > Spirochaetia > Treponematales > Breznakiellaceae > JAIRYT01. The sequence continues at coordinate 17,803 of JAITBL010000168.1, forward strand.
CCAGCCTGAGGGTGTTGAGCAGGACGACTTCGCCCCACTCGTTGTCGACGCGCGAAATCATCGTCTGCGGATCATCGGCGTACTCGGCGTTGATCCAGACATTGCCTTCCTTGTCGATTTTAAAATTATTTTCCTGTACGCGGATGGGACCGTTCAGGCCGAGCACGGGATAGCCTTCTTTTGTTTCAAGAAAACCTTCCTTTCCCCGCTGAAAAGATCCGTTGCGCGTATAGCGCTCGCCGTAGGGCGTCGCCACCGAAAAAAAACCCTTTCCCGAAAGGGCAAGATCATAGTCGTTTTCCGTTTCCTTAAAAGCGCCCTGCGAAAAATCAATGTAGAGTTCGTTAAATTCCACGCCGGTTCCGAGCTTTCCGATAATGGGCATGGCGTCGGCGGAACCAAAGGGATTAAGGTACACCCCGTCGTCATTGGTACGCCGCAGCAGCATTTCGGGGTTTGCCTTAAAAACGGCCTGTTCCCGTTTGTATCCGTCGGTATTAAGGTTTGCCAGATTGTTCGCCGTCGAATCGAGCCGCCACTGCTGGGCCCGCATGCCGCTGGCCGCGGTGTAGATGCCTTTGACCATGATCCGAGTATCGGCTTTCCAGAGCAGCTTTTTTACGATAAAATGAACCATGACTCCGCTGTTTCCCCTGATAAAAGAACTGCTCGCCGTAACGGCGCCCGTCTCCCGCGAAGTCGTCGTCCGCGGCTGGGTACGTACCAGGCGGGCCATGAAGAATCTTGTTTTTGTTGAAATGAACGACGGCTCGACCCTCTCCGGCATCCAGTGTATCTTCGATCTTGCCTCTCCCGGCGCGGACGGCGGGGTAACGGCCGAAATCGGGCGGCTCAACACCGGCGCCTCCGCCGAAATCACGGGAAAACTCGTCCCCTCACCGGCGGCGGGTCAAAAAGTCGAAGTAGCCGCGTCGGGCCTTCGCGTACTCGGCGAGGCGCCCGCCGAAGACGGCCCCGCTTCCAGGGCCTATCCCCTCCAGAAAAAACGGCATTCCCTTGAATTCCTGCGGGAAATGCCCCAGCTGCGGGGCCGGACCACGACGATAGCCGCCGTCATGCGGGTAAGGAACCGGCTGGCCTGCGGCATCCACCGTTTTTTCCAGGAACGCGGCTACCTGTATCTGCACACGCCTATCATCACGGGAAGCGACGCCGAGGGCGCGGGGGCCATGTTCGAGGTAAGGGCCGGCGGCGGGCGGGCGGAAGCCGGGGCCGAAGCAAACCCTGGCGGCTTTTTTGGCAAACGTTCGTTCCTCAGCGTTTCAGGGCAGCTCGAGGCGGAAGCCTACGCCCTCGCCCTCTCGCGGGTCTATACCTTCGGCCCCGCCTTCCGCGCCGAGAATTCCAACACCGCCCGCCATCTTGCCGAGTTCTGGATGATCGAACCCGAAACGGCTTTTTTTCACCTTGACGACAACATGGCCCTTGCCGAGGATTTTCTCCGCTTCCTCTGCGCCCTCGTTCTTGAGGACTGCGCCGAAGACCTCGCCTTTTTTGAGGCGCGCGTTGAAAAAGGCCTTACCGCGGCAATACGGCAGGTGGCCGAAACCGCCTTTACCCGCATGAGTTACACCGACGCCGTGACGGAACTGGAAAAACACCGCGGCGCCTTTGAGTTTAAACCCTATTGGGGCTGCGACCTCCAGAGCGAGCACGAAAAGTTTTTGACCGAAGACGCCGCCGGAGGGCCGGTGATCGTAACCGATTATCCCCGCGAGATCAAAGCCTTTTACATGAAACAAAACGACGACGGCAAAACGGTGCGGGCCATGGACGTTCTTGTTCCCCGCCTTGGCGAAATCATCGGCGGTTCAGAACGTGAAGAAAATCTCGCCGCCCTTGAAACACGCATGAGGGAACTGGGACTTGACACCGGACACTACGACTGGTACCTGGATCTGCGCCGTTACGGCTCAGTTCCCCACGCGGGCTTTGGCCTGGGCTTTGAACGGCTCATCCAGTACGTAACCGGCATGGCCAATATCAGGGACGTAATCCCCTACCCGCGCGCCGCGGGGCAGTTGTATTAGCGGCAAAACGGGCGTCTTTTTGGCATAGCGTGGGCGCAAAGCCCCCGGCGCGGCGGCGCTTCGGCAGGCAGGAGGCAAGCGCTCAACGTACCAAAAAAAGACCGCCCGGGGCGGCCTTTTTTTGTTCACCATTACGGGCTGTACCGCAGCGTATGTTTTAATCAGCCGCTACCGTAGTCCGCGTAGCCTGGGGATTCACGCTGACAATTGCCTTTCTGACTTCCAGCGGCAGCTTATAATCGCCGCCAAAAGCACCGTTCCCGATGTTCGTTATGCCGGCAGGAATTATCAAGGACGAGAGATTTTTGCAATTATAAAACGCGTTCTGCCCAATGTCTGTGGTATTTCCGGCAATTGTTACCGATCCAAGCGAATCGCATCCGAAAAACACGCTGTTCCCAATGCTCGTTACACTTGCGGGTATGCTTACCGATGCAAGGTGGTCGATTTCATAAAACGCGGCGTCGCCTATGCTTGTTACCCCTTCGGGGATTTCGAGGGATGTGAGGCGGGTATCATAAAACGGTAAATTGGACCAGCTGTATTGGTAAACCCCGCCGGCAATTGTTCTAAGACTTTTGGGAAAGGTAATACTGTGAAGCGCTTTACATCCGTTAAAGGCGCGCCGTTTAATTTCTGTTACCCCTTCGGGAATAACCACGGATGTGATTTTTTCGTTATCCGCGAACACTGTGCCAATATCGACCACCGGCAGCCCTTCAATTTCAGCGGGAATGGTAACCGCCCCGCCCGCTCCCGTATAATACGCAAGGACTATGCCGTTACCGGCTTCGTTCAGGAGATACCCAAAAACCCCTCCGGCACTCCGCGCTTTTTCAAGATTTTCGTTGCCGGCTGCTTCACCACCAGCGCCCTCGGCGACGGTACCGTCACTCCCCGCGCCGTCTCCAGCCGGACCACAACCC
>JAITBL010000173.1 GCA_031283575.1 Treponema sp.
GGTTCGAAGCCCCCAAATCCAGGTCGGCCAGCACAACCCGTTGGCCCGCCTGGGCAAAAGCGACCGCGAGATTGGCCGCCACCAGGGATTTGCCTACGCCGCCTTTGCCGCTGGCTATCGGAATAATGTGCATTATTTTTCTCCTTCCCTATCCGTTGTTTGAACCGGCCATTCCGCGGCGCCGGCAGCAGGCGAAGCGGCGTTGAGCAAGGCCGTTCCCGCAACGGTGGTTAAATCCGCGGCGCCCAGGAAAAAAAGCAAAAGCATAAACGGAGGAAAGCCCCTTAGCTTTAAAAAGGCAAACAAGGCCCAGCTTACAAGGGCCGTAACGGAAATAACTTTACCGGTTATATAAAGGGGAACAAAAGCCTTTGATTCACCGGATCGTATCAGCAAAAAAAAGGACATGATCGAAAACAGGGCGTTGGGCGCCGCATACACCATGTAGGGAAAGCGCAAGCCGTCCGGCGCACCCTGAAACATCCCTCCGGGGCCGGAAGGATCTCCGGTAACGCCGGCCAACAGGGCCAGCAGAAAAAAAACGCGCAGGATGTCGTAAAAAAATATCCCCAGTCGCAGTGTAAGGCTTGAAGCTTTCCTCATAAAACCAGTATACTCTCCCTGCGAAAAAATGCAACGTGGTCGGCGCGGCGCCCTTGCGCTGAATCTGCCGGGCGCGCATTTCCTGTAAAAGGCATGGAGCGCAAATAACGATCTTGTGCCGCGCAGCGTCCGTGCTTTGAACAGGCGCGCAATGACAAAACCGGCGGGGCCTGTCGCCAGCAACGCCCCGGTCGGGGCCCGGGGCGGTTGACTGGCGACACCCGCCCTTCGGCCTTTCTTCTGTGCGCGCCTGTTGTCTCCTCCGGACGCTGCGCGGCCCGAAACAAATTACGCTCCACCCCTGTCCTTGACGGCGGACAGAGACCTATAACGCCGTATTGACACGCACTACTGGAAATCAATATATTTTAAGCTATAAAGATGTAAATGATGTTGTTAAAGAATTCTCCCCTGCTTCGTTGGAAGCATTAGTGGCTACGATGCGGCGAACTTCTGGTTTTGAGACAAGCGATATCGACATAGTCAACGCGCAGGCCGCGCTGATACCGGCGGTGACGCTGGGCGCGGATGCCTTGAAAGACATCAAGACATTCCTGACCAATTTTTACATCAGTCAAAATACTATTACATACAATACCGTCAAGGAAGTGCACGGTCTTTACACTAAAGCAAGATTATCTACTGGCGAAGCGATTTTTGAGAATATACGTTTGGGTTATATTGCGGCATTGACCGTTTTGAATACAGGATTAGCCAGAAAAGTCATTGCCGATGCTCAGCCCGGAACCTACGCCGCGCTCACCCGCGAGCAGCAGCAGAAGCTGTTGAGTTTGAGGGAGTAGCGGTAGATAACGCAGAGGTATCGCAGACACCCCTTGAAATTTAACCGTCGCCTTTTTTCGGAGCCGGTAAGAGCCTGATATATGCCGGCCGGGACAAACCCCGCACACATAAACCATGCCCCATGCCTTTTACAGAAATGTACGCCCGGTAGATTCAGCGGCAGGGGCTACGCCTCTTTGGGCTGCTTCTTCATCCAGTAACATCCCTCGCGGATGGACCGCGCCACGCCCGCCGATAACTTTACCGGGTGTACATTACCAGGAAAATCATGGGGCATGGCCTTTGTTGTTGTATGCGCCTGCCGCCGGCGGGAAACCCTTTGATGGTTCATGCGGTACAGTGCCCGGAGAATATAACAGATGCACACAGAAAAAGGCGAAGGCGGGTGTCCTTGGAATACGGCACGAACTCCGCTTCGTGCCGGTTCCATGGACAGGCCCCGCCGGTTTGTTATCGTGCGCCTGTCCCTGCCACGGGCACTGTACCGGTAAATTTCCGGACAAAGCCGCAGGGCCTGTACGTCATTTTTGCCTGGCGGAGCCCTTCGTCCCCCAGATCCTGTTCGCGGTTAATGTGGGTGTAGTATTTAGGGAGCGATGACGCGAAGGCCTGGTTTATAAATTGATAGATGCCTTTAAATTCCTCAAGAGCCTTCTCGAAATGAACGGCAAACATTCTGCCTCTGGCAAGGGATTCTCCCAGACACCACGCGGCGGGTTTTCCCTCCACATAGTAGACGGTGCCTTTTTGATAAAGGCCCTCAAAGTTTTCAAGCACTTCGGAAGCGGCAAGATAATCGCCGTCAAAGCCTTTTTCGTCCCGCCACCGGGAAAGTATTTCCATGGCCGTCGGAACCAGTTCCGCTGTCAGCGGTTTTCCTTCCCACGATGAGTACTGCGCGTGGAAGGCGTTTACCAGGTTTCGCTTTTTATGATATTTTTTGCCGGGCAGTTCCGCGAGGTCGGTACGAAGGTACAGGTAGTCGAAATTGTCCCTGTCTTCGGCAAACCGGATGCCCCATTCTTCCATACGGTCCCGGTTGGGCGTCAACAGGGAATCGGAAATACCCTTCCAGTAATCGTGGGTCTTGAAAAGCTCGTCCAGAATACCCTTGCCGGGTACCGCGCAGGGCGTCATAAAAAACCGCTTCGCCTTTCCGCCTTCTTCTTTCGGCGGCTGGGTTCCGGAAATAATGAACGTTTTATCAACCACACGGGAAATATGGTAATTGTAACGCCGCCTGAACAGGTACAGGTTTGCGAAAGTATATTCGGATACCCCGTCGGGCGTCATCGGAAGCTGGGGATGCATCTCCGCCCTCAGTTCATAGCTTACGGGGACAAAATCGGGAAATTCGGGTATGAACATGTATCGTAAGTATATTCCATGATGATTGAAAATGCTATAGTTACAATATGCGTGTTTTGGAAGATGATTTCGCGGAGCTTGTTGTTCCCCGTTTTCTTCGTTATGTGAAAATCTGGACAACAAGCGACAGGCATGTGGAAGAAACCCCCTCAAGCCCCGGCCAGTGGGAACTGGCGCGGCTGCTTGTGAAAGAGCTGGACGGTCTTGGCCTTAAAGCGGATTTAACCGATCACTGTTATGTTATCGCCCGCCTGCCCGCAAGTCCGGGGCTTGAGACAAAGCCGGTAATTGGTTTTCTTGCCCACCTTGACACTGCTCAGGATGTTTCCGGAAAGGATGTAAAGCCTGTTTTAGCAGAAAAATACGACGGCAAAAAAATCGTTCTCGGCCCGGGAGCGGCGGGCGCCGTTGACAGGCCCCCAGCCGTTAACGGAACCGCCCGCGGCTCCGCTAACGGCGAAACCGGAAATTTGGATCAGGCGGATGTTGTCTGCCTCGACCCCGAAACCGATCCCGGCCTGGCGGCCCACAAGGGGAAGGCCATCATCCATACCGACGGGACTACCCTGTTGGGAGCGGACGACAAGGCCGGCATTGCCGAAATTATGGGCGCCGCCGGGTACCTTCTCTCCCATCCGGAAATCAAACACGGGCCGGTGGAGATTATCTTTTCGCCCGACGAAGAAACCGGCAAGGGTCTTCCCTTTTTCCCCATGGACAAACTTGCGTCCAGGGCATGCTATACTTTTGACGGCGGCGCCCTGGGCGAACTTGAAGCCGAATGTTTTAACGCGTGGTCGGCAAAGGTGTCTTTTTCCGGCCGGGTGATACATCTGGGCCAGGCCCGCGGAACTCTTGTCAACGCGTGTCTTATGGCCGCCTCGTTTGCCGTTATGCTTCCCCGCTCGGAAAGTCCCGAAGCCACAGACGGCTACTACGGGTATTATTGTCCCACGGAAATAAAAGGCAGCCTTGAAAGCGCGGAACTTGAGGTGTATATCAGGGATTTCGATCTGTCCCGGGCGAAAGAGCGGGTAGAGGCCCTGGACATATTTGCCGCCGCGGTGGAAGCCCAGTTTCCCGGAGGGCGCGTTACGGTAGAAGCCCAGATACAGTACTATAACATCAAGGAAAAAATCGATCAGAATCCCGAAGTCCTCGCCAAACTGGAAGAGGCGGCCCGCCGGACGGGAATAGCGTTTACCCTAAAACCTATTCGGGGCGGAACCGACGGTTCAAAGCTCACTGAAATGGGCATACCAACCCCCAACATTTTTACCGGCGGCCGTAATTTCCACAGCGTTACCGAATGGGTTTCGGTTCAGGATATGGC
>JAITBL010000233.1 GCA_031283575.1 Treponema sp.
CCAAAAGCGGGACCCGCGGGAGTTGGCCCTGATGGCGGCAAGTGTATAACCGGGCCGGGAGCTGTCAGGGGAAATTCTGAAAAAAATATCAGATTTCCCTTGACATAAAACATAGGAGAAGGCGATCGTGGCGATAGCGCGGCGGCTGGGGGTATTGCTGTATACTCTGATGAAGAACGGGACCAGCTACGAGGCAAGACATTTCAACGGTCCGGCCCAAAAGCGGGACCCGCGGGAGTTGGCCCGGATGGCGGCAAGTGTATAACCGGGAGCTGTCAGGGGAAATTCTGAAAAAAATATCAGATTTCCCTTGACATAAAACATAGGAGGCGCATAAAGGTAGACCGCTACGCGGTCAATCAGAAAGCATGAAGGAAAAACAAAGCCGAAAAAGCTCTCTCCTTTGTGTGCCTTTGTGTTCCTCCTTTGTGGTTCATATTCTTTTTCCTACAAGCCGCTAGATAAAGTGCCGCATGTCCTTGTCTTCCTGAAAGCCGCTCCACTTGCCCACGGCATAACTGGCAAAGGAACAAAACATAACGTCGATAAAGGTTCCCACCGCCACCAGATAGAAGGCCAGCGGTTTGAGGATCAGATAGCCCGCTTCAAAGCCCCTTCCGTACTGCATGCCGAGTACGGCAAGGGCGATAAAGGCGCCGCTTCCCGGATGACCGGCCAGAAGGAAGGAGATGAAAAACGCGCGGATACCGATTGAAAGAACGTCGTCCGCGGCGATAGGCAGGCTGGAATAACTTTTAATGATGACAATAAAACTTGCCGCCGCCACCATGGCGCTTCCCGCCCGCCCGAAGATTGAAAAAAGACTTACCGTAAGGGCGTTGGCCCGCCGCCTGACGCCCAGATTTTCCTTGATGTGCCGAAAGAGCACCGGCAGGGTAAAGTTGATGTCGCCGGAAAAGAAGCCGGCAAAGGCCGCGCCCAGCGAGCCGTACAACTGTATCCACGGGCTGGTCTTGGGTTTGAGGATGTAGAGCAGAAGGGGAAATATGCCGAAGCACAGGGCCACGGCAAAAATTCCCAGGAGCAGGATCAGATCGCGAAAGACGTCGGCCCTGAGGGCGGCGTGATAGCGGATGGCCCAGTACGCCGAAAGCGCGATGATCACGAGCGCGAGAATTTCGGAAAAGAAAGCGGCTATATGGTAAAAAATGCGGGAAAGGGAATCGCCGACCGAAAGCACCGGTTTGGAATAATTCCGGTCAAGGCCAAGTCCCATGGCCAGAAAAAAGGCAAGCATGCAGGCGGGCAGAAGGAAGCTTCCGTCGTTAACCAGCGCGTTAAAAAGATTGGCGGGAAAAAGATCCAGCAGCCGCCGGGGTATGTCCAGGGACACGGTTTCAAACTGTTCTTCCACCAGAATGGGGATACGCGCCGGCGGAAAGAGCAGGGTTACGATAACGCCGAGGAGGATCACAAAAAAAGCGCCGACGATCATAATCAGGAAGGTTTTGCCCATAAGGGGCCAGAATTCCTCGTCCTGCCGCAGCTCGTAGACCGCGATGACGAGGGAAAAGAACAAAAGCGGGATTGCCGTGTAACGTCCTATATGAAGCGCCATCTGTTCAAGCCAGGCCATGGCGGAAAGGACCGATTGGTTTTCGTAGGGAAGCAAAAAGCCCAAAACCGCGCCCAAGGCGGCGCCGATGAACAGCTTAATCCAAATCTTCATGGAAAAGATCATACTTTATTGCCGTTTTCCTTACAAGCGCTCTCCGGCGCGCGCGGCTTGAGCCTTTTCTTTGCGGGATAATTTCGCTATACTGAAAAAATGGCGGAAAAACCCGATGCTTCTCTCAGATTAGGAACCGAACCGGTCGGTACGCTCCTGCTCCGCTTTTCCCTGCCCGCCGTGACCGGTATGGTGGTCAGCGCCCTCTATAATGTCGTTGACCGTATTTGGGTGGGCCGCGGCGTCAACGAAATCGCTCTGGGCGGTCTTTCGCTGGTGCTGCCCCTCATGACGATCAACATGGCCTTTGCCATGCTTTTTGGCGTTGGCTCGGCCAACCTTATCTCGATGCGCCTTGGACAGCGGCGAAGGGAAGAGGCGGAAAACGCGCTTAACCACTGCCTGATACTGCTGGTGTTTATAGGCCTTTCCCTTACGGCGGCGGGACTTCTCTTTATCGATCCGGTGCTTTCTTTGATGGGCGCGGAAGAAGGCTCCCTTGCGCTGGGTTACGCCCGGAGCTACTTCAGAATCATCCTCTACGGTTTTACCTTCGCCATGGTAAGTTTTGGTTTTTCCCATTGTACCCGCGCGCAGGGCTTTCCCATGATTACGATGATAGGCATGCTCATCGGCGCCGGCATGAACATGATCCTCGACCCTATCTTTATCATCGGCCTGGGCTGGGGTGTGGAAGGCGCCGCGTGGGCGACGATCGCCAGCCAGCTTGCTTCGGCGATCTGGATACTCCGGTTTAATCTGGGAAAGAAGGCGGTGATACGCCTCCGTCTTCCCGCCTTTAAGCCTTCGCTGCGTATTGTCTTTGACATCATGATGTTCGGTTCCAGCCAGTTTTTGCTGCAATTTGTCATGTCGATTGTGCAGCTGCTCTTCAACACCAGCGTGGGCTGGTACGGCGCCGCGGCGCTGGGTGAAGGGGGCGGCGATGTCGCCCTTTCGGGGATCAACATCAACATGTCCATTGCCATGATGATTCTGATGCCCGTGTTCGGCATTAACCAGGGCGCCCAGCCCGTGCTCGGCTACAACTACGGGGCAAAACAATTCGATCGGGTTCGCAAGGCCTTCCTGTTTGCCGTTGGCGCGGCGACGGCGATCTGTGTGGTTGGCTTTGCCCTGGGCCAGCTGTTTCCCCGTTTTCTCGTGAGTATCTTTGCCCCCGAGGGCAGCGCCGCGCTGTTCCGCTTCGCTCCCCCTGCGATGCGTATCATGCTGATCCTGCTGCCGCTGAACGGCTTTCAAATTGTGTCGACAAACTTTTTTGTCGTAACCGGCCGGCCGGTTATGTCAATCTTTCTGTCGATGCTGCGCCAGTGCATTGTCCTTATTCCCTGCATTTTGATTTTTGGAAGAATGTGGGGGCTTTGGGGCGTTGTCGCCGCTACGCCGGTGGCGGACGGTTTTGCCTTTTGCTGTACTACCGCCATGATTCTGGCGGAACTGCGCAAACTTAAACAGGATCATGAAAAGACGCTGTAAAAGGGGCATGATCTCTTTTCCGGCCGCCCTGTTCCGGCCTATACTGTATTTCATGGGATCGAAACATTTATATCGCGCCGCGCTGCCGGCCCTGCTCCTCGTCTTTATTCCCTGCGCCGGCGCGGAAATCCGTTATGCGCCCGAGCTGGACACGGACGACATTAGCCGGATCAAAGAAGCCGTCGTTTTAATCGAGAGCGTACTTCCCGGCAATCCCCTGACCCGCTGGTCCTACAGTTACGGTGACCCCCGATACGAAGGGGACATCTGGATCTGTTCCGAAGAACTCGACGAATCGACGCTGGGCCAGTGGGACGGGGCGCGGATAATCATCAATGCCCGGCGGCTCGAAGATGAAAGCATAGAAGAACTGGCCCTGATCATCTATCACGAGTCGGTCCACGCCGATCACCATTACCGCGACAGGGAAGCGGTTTTGCTCAATGAATACTGCGTGTTTTTTTCGCCCCGCCAGTTTCTGCTTTTTGAAATGATCAATGAGGGCCTGGCCGTTTACAGGGAATGTGCCCTTCGCTATCGCCTCGGTTCCAACATCCACTCCGATCATAAATACCGGAACAAACCTTTTCTTTTAAAGTACGAAGAAGATTTTTACGCGTACTACAAGGATCTGCGCCGCTGGCTCAAGGGAAACGGGCAAACTGTCAAACTTGAGGGCGCGGACTTTGAAGAGGCCCTGTTCCGCGAATTTATCATGGGTTTTCTTTCCGATCCCTGGTACCTCGACTATTACATGCCCTCGCAAACCCAGCGCTTCGCGATACTGCGGGGAAAGGACTTTGCGGTAAGTCCGGCGCTTTGCTTTCCCGCGTACGCCGCGCTTTCCGAAGAAACGAGCGTGTACCTGGCGCTTGATCGCTATTTCGAAAAAAACGCCCCCGGGGGAATGAGTCCGGGGATAACCGCCCGCGATCTGGAAACCCGTTTTGAAAATATTCTTGCTTCGTTTGAGAAGTATCAGGATAAGGGAGAGGACACTCCGTCGGGCGCGGGTCCCGGCAGTCCGCCCCGCCTTCGTTTTCTCTCCACCCTCAATCAAAGCCAGCGCAACTTTGAAACGATGAACGCCCGCTACCGCGAAATTCCGGCGGGCCTGGAAATTCGTTATAGAAACGATTTTTCGCCCAGGATGATAGAATCATTTTTTATGATGATTGAGTCGCTGCGGGCGGCAAAGGAAAAGGGGTGAAACCACGCCTTGAAGTCTGGGCGTTTTTATTCTTCCCCCTGATCTTCTGCGCCGTCGATCTTTCCGGGCGGGAAAGTTACGAAGAGCTTGCCGGCCGGGGGCTTTATGTCAACAGCGAACCTTCGGGGGCAAAGGTTTTTATCAACGGCATTGAACGGGGAAAGACGCCCTTCAACCTGGACGCGCTTCGCGCCGGTGAATACAGCGTACGGGTTGCCAAAGAAGGTTATCTGGAAAGGCGCTTTACCGTAACGATACGGCGCTCGGAACGGGTGGAAGTAACCGTTGTTCTCCAGAGCGCCGAGGGCCGGCTGCTTATCGAGCTTGAAAGAACGGCCGATCCGTCCGGAGGGGAACGCCCTTCGGACAGGGCGGAACAGGGCATTCCCTTTGAGCCGCTTGTTCATGTTGACGGGAACCGCGTTGACAAAACCACGCTGGATGTGCCGGTGGGATGGCGGACGATTACGGTTGAGGCCTTTGGCTGGGAAAAGCAAAGCCAAACCGTTTATGTAGCGGAAGGTTCGTCGCAGACTTTGACCTTTACCCTTAAACCGCGAAGCTTTGTCCTGCAAAACGCGTCGCTGCGGAAAAAGCGCTTTAATCCCGCCGCGTCCGGCGCGCTGGGCAGGGCCGAAATTACCTTTGAGGTTTCCGCGCCGGGAAGCGGAAGGCTCGAAGTCGCCGATGCGCGGGGCCGCCTGGTTTACTCAGGCGATCTGGGCCCCTTCCGTTCGTCCCTGCAAAGCGTTTTCTGGCAGGGCCGGACCGATTCCGGAAGCGCTTTTGCCGACGGCGAATATACGATCCGCCTCTACGCCTGGGCCGTCCGTTCCGAAGGCGCGGATCCCGCCGCGCAGGCCGTACATTCACAGCGCTTTACCGTTACGGTGGATTCGTCCCTTGAGACGCGCCCCCTTTCGATCAGTTCATTGGCTTCGGGGCTTTTGTTCGCCGCCCTGCCGGAGGCGCTTCCCGCGTTCTCGTATCAGGTGTCCGGTGAAATGCTCTCCGGCAAACCCTTTGGCGAAGAATCATGGAAGAGTTTTCCCCTGGCGGTTTCGGCGCGCTTTGCCATTCTTGATCAGCTGGAAGTTTTGGCGGCGTTTAACGCCGCGCCCCGTTTTGAAGACGCGAAGACGCTTACCGGCTGGGGCGGCTCGGCCAAGTGGATTTTTCGCGGGCGCACGGCCGGCGGCCCCTTTGCCGCCGCGCTTTCTGCGGGCTACGCCTGGGCGCGGGAAGGCGCTTACACGCCCTTCTTTATGCCGGGCGGCGCGCTGCTGCGCCTTCCCCTTTCCCTGCGCGTCATACGGAACCCCGCCGTGGATCTGGCGTTGAGTCCCGGCCTTCTCTGGGTCGGCGAAAAGGGCTACCCGTCCGAAGCGGCGCCCCGCGCGGAAATTGCCGGCGGCCTTCTGCTGCGCGCGGGAATGGTGTCGGGCGGCGTTTCCGCGCGGGGCGATTACGGCAAAGACGGCGCCGGCCCCTTTGCCGCGGCGGCTGAATTCAAAGTGTTTCCGTCCAATTTTTACGCCTCGGTAAACGGCGGCGTCTGGCTGCTCGACGGCGACAGGGGCGCTTTTTTCGGCGTGGGGCTGGGAGTGATCTATTAGGCCATAGGGTTTAATATCCCGCCCTTCGGGGCGGGAGTCATTTGCACAGGGCGTCGACCCGTTTCATAAATTCGTTGGAGACGCGCTTTTCCCAGCGCAGTGAAAAACTGACCGGCGCCGGTGATTGTCTGATTTCCTTCATTAAATTCCTGATGCCGGCAATATTGGGATTTCGCGTGGCGTTGACGGCCTCTCCGTTTACCTTGGCGATGATCGCCTGGGAATCGGTAATAAGGATGTAATTTCCCGGATGTTCGGCGGCGTATTGCGCCGCCCGCAGAATTCCTTCGGACTCGGTGTCGTCGTTGTTCGTTGACGCGGAAATGCCGAAGACGCCCGACGCTTCGTGAACAGGAGCGCCGTCCCTGACGACGACAAAGGCCCATTTTTCGCGGCCCCCGTCGGTGTAGATGTACGCGTATTTGCCGCCGCCCTCAATTTTTTTCAAGCGCCGCTCCATCCATCGCCGGAAGCCAGTAACTCTTTAATTCTTTATAGCCGATTTTGTTAAAGATACTTTCAAGGCCGGCGTTTTCCTTAATCGCCTCGAAGAGAAAGCTGGAAAAAGCCCTGTACTTGTCCAAAACAAAAAGGGCGTATTGTTTTTTTGCCAGTTTGGGGTCCCGCTCCCTTTCGCAGATTTTATAATAGTCTTTTGCCTTTTCGCAGAGCGCTTCGACATTATGAATAAAGAGCAACCATTCGGCGATGATCTCTTCTGTTCTGGGGCGAATCTCGGGCCAGGCGGCCAGAGCGTCGTCGATGCTTCCCCGTTTGACGGCGTCAAAAATTCCCGTGTCGGTAAAGTGATCTTCACCCTTGATACGGAAAAGGCTCAGATAGTGTTCGTTTTTTATTTTAACGCGGTTAAAGTGGGCGTCCTGTACCACGACCCCTTCGCGGTCAATGGCGGTGACGGATCGGCAGCAGGCGATTACTTCGTCAATGTTTTTCAGGGGATAGATTGCGGGAGTGTCGAAAGTAAGGCCGAATTCCTTCACCGCCCATTCGGGCGTGTATTCCTGCCCCTGTCCGTCGCGGCAGCCGAGGAGGGTGAGCGTGGTTACGCGGTAGGGAACGATGATACGGTTGAAGGGCGAAGTAAGCTCAAACATAAAAGTCCACAGCGCGGGAAGGCCGGCAATTTCTTTTTCGCGGCCGCGGAGCGCGTAATCGCGAAGAGAGGCGAAGGTAAAGGGGCCGGTGAGTTTTTCTTCCGTCGCGGCGGCATAATTTTCGGGTATTTCCACATCAAGATCAAAACTGCCGTTCGTGGTCCAGAGATCGGCGCCGTCCGGCTCTTTGAGCAGCTTGAGGAGAGAGCCGTCAAGTTTGTCCCGTACATAAAGCGTCCCCTTCCAGTCAATGGGGTCCTCGCCCTTTTCCCCATAGTTTGAAAATTTGAAAAAGGGCATAAGGTAGGGCCGCGCCGCCCCTCCGTCAATGTTATAAACCGAACCCCGGCAGCAGCGCACGACGGGATTGGAAAAATCAGACTCAAACTGGGAATACTTGAACATGACAAGATTGGGCCGTCCGGGATGAGCCTTCACCTTGACGGCATAAGGCGCCTTTGCCAGTTCTTCGGCATACGAGTCACGGTGGGTTTTAATAAAGCCGGAAAGATATTCCCAGCTGTCGTACTGTCCCATGGGAATGATTAAGTTACCGCCTCTACCGGTGAAGTATACCAAAAACCTGAACGGTGGACAAGTACGCGCTTTTCGGCGGCTTTTCTGTTTAAGGCGATGTTACGGACCGGTGATCCGCGCGCGCATTTGACATTCTCCTGACTAAAGGAGTTTGTGATGACGGCGAAATTTACCGAATTTTAACACAATTTTAACGCAACTTTTGATTACTTTTAGCCATGATAAAATGTCTTTACACGGGCATGAGTATATGCGTTAAAAGGGGCGGCGATGTCAGATAAAATTTCAGACGACGATGTTGTTGTCGCAAGCATATTCTTATTCGGTATTTCCCTTACGGTATCTGTTGGTATACCCATTTTTGCAGTTGCCGAAAAAAC
>JAITBL010000259.1 GCA_031283575.1 Treponema sp.
CCCTTTGCCGTGGCAAGGATCACCGGAATGTTTTTCCACTTGCCTTCCGCCCTGATTTTTTTTAAGGTTCGAAGGCCGTCTATGCCGGGAAGCATAATGTCAAGGATAATACAGTCGGCGCCGTGTTTTTCAAGAAGGGCTATGCCTTCTTCTCCCGTCACCGCCTCGACAAGCTTCCACCCTTCGCCGGAAAAAGCAAGGGCAAGCATTTCCTGGATTTCGGGATCGTCCTCGATGATTAGTACAACAGCCTTGTTCGCGGCAGCCTTGTTCACGGAACTTTTGTTTGTGGCAGTCTTGTTCATAGCGGTCCTGTTCACGGAAACGTTATTAGAGTTGTTCAGAAACCTCAGTTTCTGAACAATTTCCGCTAAAAAATGCGGTTTTGCAAGGCTTTAGCCTGAAAAACCGCAAGACTTGTTTGATAACCAACCGGGGTATTAAACAAGTCTATTCATTAAGTTCTTCGTGTTTGCTCTCTGTCATATAAATTATCGCCTCGCAGATATTGGTGATATGATCCCCAAGCCGTTCAATATCACCCGACGTATGGAGAAAACGAAGCGCTTTCTTTAGCAATTCGGGATGTTTTTTCATCAGCTTTAACATCTCCTCGGAGATTTTTTTATGCTCGCCGTCAATAACGTCGTCCAGGGCGGCGGCCTGCCGCGCGGCATCCGGATCCTGTTTAAGATACGCCGAAATGGCGGCGCGGATCATTTCCTGGCCGGTTTTTACCATTAGCGCAAGGCGCTCCATTGCGCGGAACGATACCTTGCCCGAAAGCTTCATCGCCGTCTTTGCCAAGTGTACCGCATGATCCCCCGCCCTTTCAAGGTTCACCGTGATCTTCAGCATCGTAAAAATTTCCCGCAGGTCTCTGGCGACAGGCTGCTGGGTAGCGATAAGTATTACCACGGCGTCTTCTATTTGAAGCTGCATTGAATTAACGGCGGCGTCGCCTTCCTTGACGGCATTCGCGAGTTCGTTGTCGTTATTTTGAAAAGCCGCCAGCGCCTTCCCAAGGCCCTCTTCAACCAGAGACGACATGGCAAGAATGTTGTGGCGCGCCTTGTCAAGCTCTTCAGAAAAAATTACACGTTTATTTTCCATACAGATTCAGGCTGACGCAAAATCAGCCAAACCTCCCTGAAATATAATCTTCGGTTCTCGTATCCCGCGGATTGGTAAAAAGCGTCCTGGTATCGTTATACTCAATAAGTTCGCCCAAAAGAAAAAACGCCGTTTTATCGCTTACCCGCGCCGCCTGATGCATTGCGTGGGTTACGATGATAATGCTGTAGTCTTTTTTCAGTTCCCCGATAAGTTCTTCTATCTTGCCCGTGGCAATTGGATCAAGGGCGCTGGTCGGCTCGTCCATAAGGATGATCTCCGGCTCCATGGCGATGCTTCGGGCGATGCAGAGCCGCTGCTGCTGGCCGCCGGAAAGACTTAGCGCGGATTTTTTAAGGCGATCTTTCGCTTCGTCCCAAAGCGCCGCCCTGGCAAGGGCCGTCTCGACCAGCTCTTCAAGTTTCTGCCTGTTCCGCAGCCCCTGCATTCTTTTTCCGTACGCGACATTGTCGAAAATGCTCATGTTGAAAGGATTCGGCTTCTGGAATACCATGCCGACCCTGGTCCGCAGTTCCGTTACATCCATGCCGTTGTATATGTCTTCTCCGTCGAGCAAAACGCTTCCCGTAATGCGGCACGACGGAACAAGGTCGTTCATGCGGTTAAGTATTCTGATAAAAGTTGATTTCCCGCAGCCCGAAGGGCCTATAAGGGCGGAAACTTCCTGGCGGGCAAGGGAAAAGTTGATATTATTCAGCGCCTGAAAATCCCCGTAAAAAAGATCCAGGCCGCTGACTTCAATTTTGCTGGATGTCATTCGGATTCCCCCATTCTTTTTTTGAAAAACCATGTGATGATCTTTGTCGACGTGTTGATAAAAAGTACCATGATGACAAGAACCCCCGCCGTGGCGAACGCTATGCCGAAATCGTCAGGATGAATCGCCTCTTTTGTCAAATAGTAAAGGTGTATGGTTAAGGTGCGGCCGGATTCAAAAATTGATTTTGGCAGGTTCCGGGTAATTCCTACCGTAAGAAGTACCGGGGCGGATTCTCCGACAACCCTGCCTACGGCAAGAATCGCCGAAGTAACAATGCCCGGCAGGGCCGGCGGAATGACCACAAAAAAGATCGTTTGAAATTTTGTTGCTCCCAGCGACAGGCTTCCTTCCCGGAAAGAATCGGGAATGGTTTTAAGGGACTCTTCCACGGTCCTTATGATGACGGGAAGGATCATAATGCTTAGGGTAAAAGCGCCGGCTATAATCGACTGGCCGAATCGAAAAACACGGCAAAAAACCAAAAGCCCGAAAAGGCCGTAGATAATCGACGGAATACCGGCAAGGGTTTCAATCGCCAGACGGAGCAGGCGGACTACGGGGGTATTAAGCGAATATTCGTTGAGGAAAATCGCCGTCATTATTCCTACAGGAAGGGCGATTGCAAGCGAGACCAGCACCACATAAAACGTGGTAACGATCATCGGGAGAATGCCGCCGTTTTCCGCGGAGCCGAAAATAAACGAAAGGTTGAGGAAACCGGCCGACTGTACCAGTATATAGCCAAGGATCAACAGAAGGATTCCCGCCACCAGTACAAGGCCGGCCGTCATGATTCCGAAAAGAAGGCCGTCGCGGATTTGTCGCGGGTTTCGCGGATTTCGTGGATTTTTCGCTGCCGCGGGTTTTCCACTTTTCGCGTTTTGTGTTTTTATCATACCTGCAACCGCCTTAACTCCGCGCGTGACCGCGCCGCAGAATCGTTCACGATGCCTCCGTGTTCCGTCTCATAAGGAGGATAACGCTGTTGAGAATCAGAATAAGAACGAACAGTACCACGCCGATTGAAAAAAGGATTTCGTTATGCCGGCCTTCCGCGTATCCCATTTCAAGGGCTATGGTGGCGGTAAGGGTACGCACTCCGTCGGTAATCCCCCGTATAAACTGCGGAGAGTTTCCCGCCACAAGAATAACCGCCATGGTTTCTCCGACAGCGCGGGAAATTCCCAGGATTATTCCGGCCATAACTCCCGACTTCGCATGGGGCAGCACTACCGCCCAGGCGGTCTGCATTTTGCTTGCCCCCAAAGACAGGGACGCTTCCCGCACGGAAACGGGAACGGCCCTGAGGGAAGTTTCCGCAATGGTAATTACCGTCGGCAGTATCATCACTCCAAGAACCATCGCGGCGGCAAGAAGGCCGTTGCCCGACGGCACATGGAACGTATTTTTTACCCAGGGAACTATGACCATAAGGCCAAAAAATCCGTACACTACCGAAGGAATTCCCGCGAGCAGTTCTATGCCGCTTCTGATAACGGCAGCCGGTTTTGGAGGAATGAATTCCGCAAGAAAAACCCCGGACAAAAGCGCCAGCGGGAGTCCCAGCAGGATGGAAATAAAACTTACGATGACGGTACCGAATATCATCGGCAATATGCCGTACAGTTTATTGTAAGCCGGTCTCCATTCAAAACCGGCAAGAAAATTAAAAAAATTGTAGGGCCGTTCCGGCAGCAAAATATGTACCCTGGCCGTCATGCCCGGCATGGCCCCCGGATACGTTACCGTCCAGGTATAGGCCTGGGGATACGTTACTTCCCCGCCTTCGCTGTTGATAAAGGAAAGAGCCTTTTCGGGATTCTTTTCGTTGTTGTCCACGGCAATTTCCAAAACCCTTGGCGATCCTCCGCTGGAGAAACCGGCAAAAATTGTACCGGTATCAGGCGGAATGTTGATAAAGGTCGTGCGGTTCAGGTACAGCTCGCCGTTTACGGTAATCTCTTCGATTCTTTCGGGAACGATCCGTATTCCTTTTGCCGTCGAAAAAATAAAAGGCCCCGCGCCCTGGACAAACACAAAAACCAGGATGGAAGCCAGCGCGAGTACCGAACTAAGCGACATTATCCGGAAAAGCCACGCGAAGAAAATATCGGAACGGCGGCGGTCAAACATGTCAAAAACATACCGCCGCTTTGTTAAAACGGCGTGAAGGAATTGTTAAAATTGCGTTAATAGGCGGCGGGGTTTTAAACCACGAACGGCACGAACCACTCGGGCGGAACGTATCGAAACGAGCCTGTCCTAAAGTTTGTGTAATTGGTCAATCTGTGGTAGAAATACCGAAGGAGCAGACATGGCCAGGAAAGAGAAGAAAGAGAAGGATCAATGGGACAGGTTGCTGGATCAAATT
>JAITBL010000262.1 GCA_031283575.1 Treponema sp.
CCCTGGGGCGCGGACGACGTGGAATTCCTTATTTCCGCCAATCCCGGGGAGCCGCTCAAGGAACCTGCCCGTATCGCCTCCGGCGGCGAGCTTTCCCGGGTCATGCTGGCGATAAAAACAGTTTTGGCCGCTTCGGATACGCTGGAAACCCTTGTTTTTGATGAAATCGACACCGGCATAGGCGGGGAAGTCGCCCTTGCCGTCGGGGAATATCTTGGAAAAATCGGGGAATTTAAGCAGATTTTCTGTATCACCCATCTGGCAAGCATCGCCGTAAGGGCGGATAACCATATCCGGGTCGAGAAAAGCGCCGGCGGCGGAAGGATGGTAACCACCGTGAAAACCCTTTCGGGAAAGGCCCGGCAGGAAGAAATAGCCCGAATGCTGGCCGGAGATTCCGCGGGCGGCGCGGCTCTTGCACATGCCGGCGATTTACTGCAAAAATATGGGAAAAGCGGCGAGGGCGGAAAAAACGCCAAAAACGAAAAAGCCGTTTTGCAGGGTTGATATGGCAAAAATAACCAGTGAGGAACGGCACCATTACCAGGAAAAAATAAAGCCCTACCGGGACGCGATTGTGGCTATCGGCGCGCGGGAGAAATCTCTGCTTATGGTAATCCAGAAGGATCCGGGGAACGCCGCTTTCAAGCGCCTTGCCCTTGCCGAAGAAATGCTTAATCTTGTTTCCTATCAAATACTTATCAGTCTCGTTTCCCAGTCCCGTCTTAAAGTCAAGGAAGAAAACGCCCTCAACGACGGCAGAAAATCACTCTACAAAAGCGTTATCTACCTTGAGGAAGTGGTTTCCAACTACGTGGACGTTCCCTATTCCGACTACGAAGAAAAGCTTGCGGAGATTGTGTCTCTGGACGCCGCCAAGCGTTATCTATTGGTACGCAAAATGGGGCTTGCCATACAGCTTCTTGAAAACGCCTATGGGGACAACACCAAGTGGAGGTGGTCGTTTGTGGAACTTGAAGGCCGTTTTGCGACGGTAGCGAAAAACATCCTCGATTTGAAAAACGCCGTGGTAAACACGGACCCCAGGTCTCCGAATTACGAGCCTACGGTGTATCACCTTAGAATGATAAAAAAATTGCTTATGCAGGCCGCGGACCGTTACCGGGAAAAGTATGAGCTTTCAACAAACCGCATTGACGATTTTAAACAAGGCATTAATTTTCTTTCCGCCCTGCGGCGTATTCATGTGCTTATGGGGGACAGGGAAGATGCGGAAACGGTAAAGAAAAAACTGGAGATATGGTCCGCGAAGCTTGAAACGGATATCAAGCGGATGGAGACCCAGAAAAAAATCTAGGAAATATGCAGGGTCAACAAAAAAAGGTCTCTATCGGGGAATTTAAAACAATCTTCCCCTATCTTAAAAAATACCGTGTCCAGTACGCGCTGGGTTTTTTCTGTCTTGTCGCCGTCGACGCGGCCCAGGTGATAATTCCCCAGTACATACGCGGCGCCGTAGACCTTATAACCCAGGGCAGCTTCAGGTGGTTCGCGGTTTTCCGGCTCTGCGCCGCGATGCTTGTTACGATGTTCTTTATCGCGTTTGGCCGTTTTCTCTGGCGCAACTTTATCCACGGTTCTTCACGGCGCATCGAAGCGGAGCTGCGGGAAAATCTTTTTGTCCATCTTCTTGCCATGTCTTACGATTTTTACCAGAAGAACAAAATAGGCGATCTTATGGCCAGGGCGATTAACGACGTTGGGGCGGTGCGGAATTCCCTGGGATGGGGACTTGTCGCTTTGGTGGACGGAACGATTATGGCCGCCTCAATTCTGGTGATTATCTTCATACAGGACGCCGAAACCGCGGCCATGGCGGTGCTTCCCCTTCCGTTTGTTACGCTGGCAATGTTTCTTTTCGGCAGGGCCATGGGGAAACGTTTTCACCGTGCGCAGGAAACCTATTCGGCGATGAGCGACACGGTTCAGGAAACCTTTGCCGGGATACGCGTCGTTAAAAGCTTTGTCAAGGAATGGTGGTTTGTCAAAAAGTTCGGCAGGGTAAACGACGACTACCGCGACGCCAACATAAACCTTGTAAAACTGTACGGCGGCTTTTTTCCGTTTATAAGCTTTCTTGCCGGCCTTACCATTCTTATCCTGCTTTTTGCCGGAGGAAGGCGCGTCGTACTCGGGTACTTAAGCCCCGGCGGCCTTGTCGCCCTTTTTAGCTATTTACAGATGCTTATTTGGCCCCTTATGGGCGCGGGCTTTATGGTAAACATGATACAGCGCGGGGCGGCCGGCATGGCCCGGATCAACGAGATATTTCGTACCGAGCCGGGCATAAAAAACCACGAGGGGGCTTCCCGCGCTTCCCCGGCGCCCGGCGTTCCGGAAATAGAACTGCGCGGCCTGTCGTTTGCCTATCCCGATTCGCAGCCCGCGCTTGAAAACATAACGTTTTCAATAACCGGCGGAACGACGCTGGGAATCCTCGGCAGAACCGGCTCGGGAAAATCGACGCTGCTCAAGACCTTTGTCCGCATGGTCGATCCGCCGCCGGGAAGCGTTTTTATCCGGGGAATGGATGTCCGGCTCTGGGATCTTGCCGGCCTGCGAAAGCTTTTCGGGGTCAGCCCCCAGGACAGTTACCTTTTTTCCGATACGATAAAAAACAACATCGCCTACGGCATAGACGATCCGGACCCCGCGGACAGTTCGCGGCTTGAGGAAGCCGGCTCGCGGCTTGAAAAAGCCGCGGCCCTTTCCGCCCTTGACCGGGACATGGAAAACTTTGCCGCGGGCCGGGAAACCCTTATCGGCGAGCGCGGCCTTACCCTTTCCGGCGGCCAGAAACAGCGGGTGGCCATTGCCCGGGCCGTTCTTTCAAAGCCGGAAATTCTTGTGCTGGACGACTCTTTTTCCGCGGTGGACGCCGAAACGGAACGGCGCATTTTAACCGGCGTTTTGGGCGAACGGAAGGCCGAAGGCAAAACGACGATTATCGTATCCCACAAGGTTTCGACCCTGTTCGCCGCCGACAGGGTTGTGGTTCTGGAGGACGGAACGATCGCCGAATACGGAACGCCCGGCGAACTGCTTCGCGAAGGTAAATTTTTCGCGCGGATGGCGGAACTTCAACGTCTTGGCGAACGCGGCGAACACAACGGGTTTGGTGAAACATTCGGCGAAAGGCCCGGCGAAGGAGGTTCCCCTGTCTGATTATTTTGAGACCGAAGAAGTCGTCAAGGAATACGACTCAAAAATATCGGGCCGTATCCTTTCTTACCTTAAACCGTACAAGTTTCTTACCGCCGTGGTTCTTGTTGCCCTGGCTTTTTCCACCGGCGGCGAACTGTTGTTTCCGGTATTGCAGCAGCGCCTTATCGACCGGGCCGTTATGGCCAGGTTCCTCCCGCTGCGGCCGGACCGCGCTGCCGGGGGCCGTAACGCCGGCCAGCTTGGCGCGGAGGCGGAAAAGGCCTTTCGGGAACTTGAATCGGTAAAAGGCGCGGTACGGATAAAAGACTACCTGTTTGTTCCCCAGGATCAAAGCATACGGTTTTCCTCAAAGGCGGAAAAAGACCTGCGCGGTTCCGGCGTTCTTGAAGACGGCCAGTGGTACGCCTTTACGCTTTCGGAAGCGGCCCGGCCGATTGTGGAAAGGCACAGGGATATTTTTATATGGGAAGAAAACGCCGGGGCAGTCCGCAGCGGGGATATGGAAACGCTGAGCGCGGACGAGCGGCGTATTATACGACAGGATGATCTTTCCCTTATCCTGCGGACGGTGATAATCCTTTTTGTCATACTGGCTTTGGTTTTTGTGTTTACGTTTATCGAAACCATCGTTTCCGTCCTTATCGGACAGAAGGTGATGAAGGATATCCGCCTTGAGCTTTTCAAGAAAACATCCGCCCAGTCTACGGATTTTCTTTCCCGTAACCCCGTGGGGCGTATCGTAACCCGCCTTACCGGAGACGTGGAAACGATAAATGAATTTTTCACCAACGTGCTTATCGCCTTTATCAAGGATCTTTCGGTTATGACAGGCGCCCTTGTAACCCTTTTTATCCTGTCGCCCCGGCTGGCCGCCGTGGTGCTTGTTACCCTTCCTCCCGTGCTTGTTGTTACGCTGTTGAGCCGGATCAAGGCGAGGGACGCGTTCAGGCGGCAGCGGGTTTCTTCGTCGAAGGTTAATTCCTACCTGTCGGAGCGGCTTTCCGGCGTTCAGGTGGTTCAGCTTTTTTTGGGCGAAAAGCGAAGCCGGAAAGAATTCGGGGAGAGGAACGGCGAATTCCTCAAGGCGAATCTCGCGGAAATGTACGTGTACGCGATCTTCCGTCCGATCATAGACTTTTTATCGGTACTTACAACCGCCGTGGTCATTGCCGTGGGCGCGAACTTTGTACTTAACCTGTCCCTTTCCCTGGGAGTGCTTATCGCGTTTATCAACCTTGTGGGGCTTTTTTATTCTCCCGTTATGGACATTGCCGAAAAATACACGCTCCTCCAGTCCGCGATGGCGGGAGGCGAACGGGTCTTTGCCCTGCTGGATACCGGCGAGCGGATTCCCGACACGGGCAACCGGAGCATTGAAGAGCCGGGAACGCGGGAAACCCTCGCGGACTCTTCCGGCGGCTGGGGCGCGAAGAGCCTTGTCAGGGGACGCGTTGAATTTAAGGACGTTTCGTTTTCCTACAAGGAAGGGGAAGAGGTCTTAAAAAATTTAAGCTTTACCGTCGAGCCGGGCGAAATGGCCGCCATTGTCGGTTATACGGGTGCGGGAAAAACCACGATTACCAATGTGCTTACCCGGCTTTGGGACATACAAAGCGGGAGCGTTACCCTGGACGGCATCCCGATAGCGGAAATCCCCATACAGGAACTGCGCCGGGCTGTGCTTCCTGTGCTGCAGGAAGTGTTTTTGTTTTCGGGAACCGTGGCGGAAAATATTTCCCTGGGCCTTCCTTTAAGCGAAGATGAAATCGCCGAAGCGGCAAAGGCTGTCCACGCCCATGAATTTATTTCCCGGCTTCCGGACGGCTACAACACAAAACTTTCCGAAGGGGCTGCGAATATTTCTTCCGGCCAGCTGCAGCTTATCAGCTTTGCCAGGGTCGTCGCCCATAATCCCGCGATGGTGATCCTCGACGAGGCGACAAGTTCCGTCGATACCGAAACGGAAAACCTTATTCAGCTTGGCATACAGCGCCTTCTTGCCGGCCGTACTTCGATTGTCATAGCCCACAGGCTGTCCACGATACGTCACGCGGAACGTATCCTTGTTTTATCAGGCGGCCGTCTTGTTGAAGAAGGCCGCCACGACGA
>JAITBL010000058.1 GCA_031283575.1 Treponema sp.
CCGAAACGGTGTCAGTCACCGTTTTTCCGATAAATCCGTTCGTGTCTGTTCGGGTGGTTCGTGGTTATATTCAAGGAAGTCACTGTTACCACGAACCTCACAAACCCCACGAACAAAGAGAGTTTTTCGCCTTCCGCGTCTTTGCGGTTAAATATTCTTCCCCTGCGTGATAAATCCGTTCGTGTCTGTTCGTGTGGTTAGTGGTTATATTAAAGGAAGTCACTTTTACCACGAACCACACCAACACCACGAACAGAAAGAGTTTTCGCCTTATTCGCCTTCGCGGTTAAATATTCTTCCCCTGAGCGATGAACTCGTTCGTGCGGTTTGTGGTTATATTAAACTGGTTGTCTTTTTTACCACGAACCTCACGAACAGAAAGAGTTTTTCGCCTTCTTCGCCCTTGCGGTTAAAAATTCTTCCGAAACGGTGTCAGTCACCGTTTTTCCGATAAATCCGTTCGTGTCTGTTCGGGTGGTTCGTGGTTATATTAAAGGAAGTCACTTTTACTACGAACCACACTAACCCCACGAACAAATTATGAGTTTTCCCCTTCTTTGCCTTCGCGGTTAATTTAAAGTTTTAGCTGTTACAACTTGCCAGCGGCTCACCGTCCTTCAGGCCGGGCTGCCGTCGTTCGGCGGAGTATGGATTTTATGCGCGGCGTTCATGGTTTCTTCCAGAGCGAGGATGGTATTGTTGAGGTCTTTGGAAAGCAGCAGTGAATAGATCATATCGATCACGGCAAGCTGGGTGATTCGCGAAACCATGGCCCCGGAGCGGTAAACCCGTTCCGCGGGAGGCACCACCAAGGCGCAGTCCGCTTTTTTACGCAGCGTATTTTCGCTTTCCATGCTCAGGGAAACAAGCGGGGCGCCTTTTTTTACGGCCCACTCTGCGACGGCAAGCATGGCGGGAGTTTCGCCGGAATAGGAAATAACTATGGCCCTGTCTTCGGGACGCAGGTTACACGCCGCGGTTATCTGGAGGTCGGTATCCAGCGGGGCCGAACAGGGTATGCCAATGCGAAGGAGTTTTTGATATAGATCCTGGGCCACCAGACTCGGAGCTCCCACGCCGAAAACATAGTTGAGCCTCGCGCCCCGAATCAAATCCACGGCCTGGTTTAAGCGGTGAATATCGCTTACCGATTCAAGCCAGCCCATGCTCCGCTGTATACCGCTTATAATATTTTTTACCACCACCGCCGGTTCAGGGTCGGACTCAAGATCAAGATTGGGAAGGAAACGTTCGTCGGAACTGTGGAACACATCATGGGAAAGCCTCAGCTTGAAGTTGGAAAATCCCCCCGCGCCTATGCGGCGGCACAGGCGTACAATCGCCGCCTGGCTTACTCCGCTTTGTTTTGCCAGTTCGGTAATATTGTAGTAAAGAACTTTTTTTGGCTCGGCGAGTATATAATCCGCCGCCCTGCGCTCCTGCCGGGGAAACCTGGGAAGGTTTTCCCGTATGGCAAAAAGCAGGCTTTCCAATCAGATGATACCCTGTATGCCGCCGATGCGTCCGCCCGATTCGCGGAGCAGGGCTTCGGCCCTTTCCCTGTCCGTTCCCGTCAGCAGCATAACAATCGCCGTTTTGGTTTTTTTCCCCGAGGCGATAAAAGCTTTTTCCGCTTCGGCCAGCGGGCAGCCCGCCGCTTCCCCGATGATCCTGATCGAACGAAGTACAAGCTTTTGGTTGACCGGCGTCATGTCGACCATAAGGTTTTTATATACCTTGCCGATCCGTATCATCGCGCCGGTCGAAATCATGTTCAGTATAAGTTTTTGCGCGGTACCGGCCTTCATTCTGGTGGAACCGGCGACCACTTCGGGGCCGGCTTCGGCGCAAAGACGGTGGCGGGCACATTCAAATACTTTGGCGTTTTTGTTACAGCTTATCGCCGCGGTTACCGCCCCAAGGCCCGCGGCGTATTTAAGCGCTCCCAGTACATAAAGGGCCTGCCCGGAAGCCGTAATCCCCACCAGTACATCGCGGGCGTTAAAGTTTATTTCCTTAAGCTGGGAGACTCCCAGTTCCGCGTCATCTTCCACCGATTCCACCGAATGGGTCAGCGCCTTTTCTCCGCCCGCAATGAGCCCGACCACCATGCCGGGATCGACCCCGTAGGTGGGAGGACATTCGGAAGCGTCGAGCACCCCCAGGCGGCCCGAAGTTCCTGCGCCCAGATACACAAGCCGCCCGCCCCGCCTGAAAGCCGAGGCCGCCTCGTCCACAAGGGCGGCGATTTCGGGAAGGGCCTTTTCGACCGCGGCGGGGACTTTTTTGTCTTCGTTATTGATGATCGTAACGATTTCCAGGGCGGAACACGAGTCAATATCGGCCGAGGCCGCGTTACGTCCTTCGGTGACAAAATTTTCCAGTACGGCTGCGTTAAGCATAAAAATTCCCTCTCAGTCTATCCTAGTACCCATACCGCGATGTGTCAAGAAAAATTTTTTCATTTTTTCAGGTTTTTTGACGAATTTTGACGAATTTTTAAAAAAAACTTGCAATATTGAAAGAAGGGTGTTATGCTGAGGCATGGAATTCTTCCCCTATTGTCAGGATTTTGAGGCCCAAACGGTAGAACACTGGAATCGCGTATTGTTTGCCGATACCTTGACCGTTCAAAAATTCAGAAAACAGGCCCTTTTTGATGACAACTTTGATCCCGCGCTTTGCGACGTGGCTCTTGAGGGAAACCGTGTGACCGGTTTTATTTTGGGGACCAAACGTCAATTCCCTTACCTGGAACGCGGCCTGGAGCCGGAGCGGGGCTGGATCAATGTCCTTTTTGTGGACGCGGCGTATCAGGGCCGGGGCGTCGGATCGCGTCTTCTGGAACAGGCCGAAAAAAAACTCGCCGGCCGGGGAGCGCTTGAAATCACCTGGGGGGCCTATTCGCCCAATTATTTTTTTCCGGGCATTGATGTTGAAACATACCCGAAGGCAAAGGCCTTCTTTGAACACCACGGCTATGTCGCCGGCGAAGAAGCTTTTTCGATGAGGGCCGATCTTCACGGTTTCAGAATTCCCGGGTCAACGCTGGCAAAAAAGAGCGAAGCCGAAAAATCCGGTTACCGTTTTATGAATTTCGATTACCGCTACGCGCTGGAACTTTTGGAATTTGCCAAAACCGAATTCGGCGGCGGCTGGAAACGGAACGTTCTTGTCAGCATGCAAAACGGCCTGGCCGGGGACTGCATACTCCTCGCCTTCAACAAAGCGGGCAGGATCGCCGGTTTTTGCATGCGGATGATAGACGGTAACCCCATGCGCTTTGGCCCCATCGGCGTGGGGGCGGCGGAGCGGAACGCGGGTCTTGGCGGCATACTCCTCGATCTGCAGATGTTCGAAATGTCCCGCAGGGGAATTTACCAGATGTATTTTGTATCGACCGACCTGCCCGGCAGACGTTTTTATGAACGGCATGGAGTCAGCGTCTTCCGCACTTTTACCGGCTACAAAAAAGGAATAACGGCATGAGCGGCATTAAACGGCTTGTAAGCATAGGGGCCCATTCCCTGGACGCGGAACTTTTGGGAGGTCCCCTGTCGATCAAGTACTCGGAAGCGGGGGCCCGCTGTACGATGATCCATGTGACCCAGGGGCGGCTTGAGGATCCGGCGGCGGACGAAGAGTCAAAACAGGCCTACCTTGCGGAGCTTTTAAACCAAAACAGGCGGGCGGCGGCAAAGCTCGGGGCCGACACCATCTGGCTGGGTTATGTGTCAAACAGCATGCCTTCTACCGAAGAATTCCAGAAACGGCTCGCGGAGTACTTTATCGAAGAAAAAGTACAGCTGGTCATTACCCACTGGCGGGGAAGCATGCATCCGCGCCACATTAATACCCACGACGCGGTCACGCGGGCGGTAAAACAGCTTCGCGAACAGGGGAACGGGATCAGGCTGCTCTACGGCGAAACCTTCGAAGATCTGGTCGGTTTTATTCCCCAGGCATACTTTGGCCTGGATGAAAACGAAAAAGAGCGGTGGTTTTCGGCCCTCAAGGAATACCAGGTATTCAGGGGCGGGATCAACGACTTTCCGTATCTTCCCTATTATACCACCAACGGAAAAGTCAGAGCCATTGAATCGAATAACAGGGGATTTACGGTCTGTTATATGTACGCAAGCTTGATAGAACATGAATTGTTTTAGGGGTTAAACCATGGGAAAAATTTACGTCAGGGTAGACGACAGGCTCATTCACGGCCAGACCATTGTCGCGTGGTGTCCTACCCTGGGCATCAAAGAGATCATCGGCATTGATGACGAGAGCGCGAAAAATCCCACTCTTAAATCAATTATGAAGATGAGCGTTCCTCCCGCCTACACGGCCCACATTGTCAATACGGAAGAAGCCGGCGCGCTGCTTAAAGAGGGCAGCGCCAACAACCGCCTTGTGATCGTCAAGTTTCCCGGCAAGCTTCCGCTTATTGCCGAAGCAATCAAAGGCTGTGAATTTATCATGTTGGGGAATATTTCAAAACGGACCGACTCGAAACACAAACTCAGCGGCGCCACGGGTATCTTTTATTTGAGCGACAGGGATGTGGAAGATATCGATGCGCTGGTTAAACAAGGATTCAAGGTGAATTTCCAGCAGCTGCCGAATTCGGCAAAGACTGACTGGGATTCATTTAGAAAAACTATCAAGTAGGAGGAAAAGACATGGATATGGCTCAAATTGTTCTTATCGGCCTGTTTATCTATCTGGGATCCATAGGCTCAATCGTCGGGAACACCATAGGGTGGTACGCGCTGGGGCGGCCGCTGGTGGCTTCGTTCGTCGTCGGCTGTATTTTGGGAAATGTACCCGCGGCAATGGCGGTAGGTATACCGCTGCAGATCATGTACATGGGGAATGTAACTCCCGGCGGCGCCGTGGCCTGGGACCTTTCGTACGCAACCTATATCGGGACCGCCGGCGCTCTGGTATTCGGCAAAGGTCTGGCGACCACCGAACTTATCGGACTTGCCGTCGTATTTGCCGGCATAGGCGGGCTTGTGGGGCAGCTCATGTGGAATGTTTCATACGCGCTTAATCTTCCCCTTAACCGTCTCGCAAACAGATACGCCGAAGCGGGCGAAACCAAAAAAATGTTTATTCCCAATCTGGTTTTGGGACAGCTTATTGGTTTTCTGTGCCGTTTTATTCCCGCGGTAATTGTACTTACTTCCATGACTGCCGCTTCCGCGCAGGCGGACTTCGCAAGCCTTATCCCCGGCTGGGTAACCACCGCGCTGGGTGTTTTTGGCGGAATGATGGCCGCGCTTGGTATGGGGATCATACTTTCCTTCCTTTTGAAGAAACAGTTCCACATGGTGATCTTCCTTGCGGGATTCATCCTTATTACCTACTTCAAACTGAATATCATGGCGGTGGCCATTGTGGCAATTATTACGGCGGTCCTCTACTATGTGGCCGCTTCGGGCAAAAAGGCGGTGTAACATGGCGAAAACTATCAGCCCCAAAACACTCTGGAAATCATTCCTCAACTGGTTCTTCTGGAACGGCTGTTCACAACAGGCCGAAACGATGCTGGGTATGGCCTTCGGTCAATCCATGGCGCCGGTTATTGACGAACTTTACGACAGCAAAGACGAAAAGGCCGAAGCTTTAAAACGGCACATCACCCTGTTTAACACCGAATCCCAGGTGGGTTCGATTTGTAACGGCATTGTCTGCGGCCTTGAGGAGGCGAACGCCAACAAACAGTGTACGCCGGAACTTATTGACAGCGTTAAGGTAGCGCTCATCGGCCCCACTTCGGCCATCGGCGATTCACTTTGGGTCGCGACGATCATTCCCATTCTGCTTACCATCTGTCTTTCCCTTTCCCAGGCAAATCCCGCCACTTCATGGCTTGGTTCGGTACTCTACCTGATCATCTATCCGCTGGGAACCTTTATCCTCAGCTGGGCGCTTTTTAGACTGGGAAAGAAATCGGGTATTGACGGAATGCAGACTTTTATGGCGACAGGAAAACTTAACACCTTGACCGACACCATGACCGTGCTGGGCCTTCTCGTCGTCGGCGCCCTCAGCGCTTCTTTTGTATCCCTCACCCTGCCCATTCAGATAACCCAAGACGTGTATGACGCGATCAATAATACGGTGCTGGAAAACCAGGTGATCTTCAACGCGGACAATGTGCTCAACGCCATATTCCCCAAACTTCTGCCGCTGGGATTGACACTCGGCGTATACTACCTCTATGCCAAAAAGAAATTTTCTCCTTTGGCCTTGATGGGTATTATTCTCGTGTTGGCGCTGGTTCTTACCTGGATTGGTTATTCAACCGGTTTCTACGCCTAGGCGCAAGCCCTGCCGAAATTAAAAACCGCCGGTTCTGTACCGGCGGTTTACCGGCTTTAAAAAGCCCCGCTTTTCGTGATATACTGGATCATGACCTATCTCACCGGATTCCGCGCCATTGAAGAAAGCCTTAAAGCCGGTTCCGGAACGGCGCTTTTATCGGCCAGGCCGGGGCCCCGCGCCGGCGAGCTGGCAAAGCTCGCCGCCGCCCGCAGGGTGCGGGTGGACCGTGTCGGCGCCGCCGAACTGGATCGGCTCGCGCCGGGGAACCGCGGCATCGCGCTTGCCGTCGAGGGCGCGGGCGCGGGGCCCGTTCCCTATACGTCGGTGGATGATTTTATCGCGTATCTGGATAATAAAGAAAACGCGCTGGCGCTGATCCTTGACGAGATCACCGATCCCCACAATTACGGGGCGATTCTGCGGTCCTGCGATCAGTTCGGGGTCGATCTTGTAGTGAGCCGGAAACGGCGCAACGCCAAACACGCCGCGGTGATTGCGCAGACTTCCGCGGGAGCCGGCGCGTGGGTTCCGCAGCTGGAGGAACCCAATCTTGTCCGCGCGGCCGAAATCCTTAAAGAGGGCGGCTTCTGGCTCTACGGCGCCGACATGGGGGGAGAACCGGCCTACCGCAAGGACCTGAAAGGCCGTATCGCGATTATACTGGGGGGCGAGGCGGGGCTTTCCCGGCTGCTGCGGGAAAGCTGCGACGGTTTCGTTGCCGTGCCCGCTTCCGGGCGCGTCGACTCCCTCAATGTGTCGGTGGCGGCGGGTGTACTGCTCTACGAAGTCATACGGCAGCGGGCGGCCGGAAAATAATCCTGGCAGGATGTTTTGCAGGCTTTAAATCCTCATGCGATAAGGATTTAAGCTGAGAAACTCCATAGCCGGTGGAAAAACAACACAACAGGACGGATCTATGATTAAGGCGTTAAAGGCGGCCGGTCGTTTTGAGCAAACGCTGTTCATGGCCATTATTTCACTTTTCTGTTTCGCCGCCTCGATCTTTCGCGTGTTTTATTCGGGAACCTATGCCCTTATCTCGCTTAACTGGAATCTTTTTTTGGCCTTTGTTCCCTGGGCGCTTACCAGTTTTTCCTTTCTCAAGCCGAGGATACAAAAATCACCGCTGAGCATTGCGCTGATCTTTATTTTCTGGCTGCTCTTTTTTCCCAACGCTCCCTACATCATTACCGATTTGTTTCATCTAAGGGTGATCAAGACCATGCCGCTTTGGTACGATACGCTGATGATTCTTTCTTACACCTGGGCGGGCCTGTTCTACGGTTTTTTAAGCCTCTGGGACATCGAATCAATTTTGGGAAGGAAACTTTCACCGCCCTTGATCACCGTCATTTCTACGATACTGCTTTTTATCGGCAGCTTCGGAATCTACATGGGACGCTACCTGCGCTGGAACACCTGGGATCTTTTTACCAAACCCCAGGAAGTTCTTGGCGAAATCGGGGACCGCCTGATCAACCCCTTTGGGCATCAGACCACCTGGGGCATGACGATTTTCATGGGATGTTTTTTGAATATTCTCTATTGGTCGTTCCGCCTGATCCGCCGCAAGCCGGCAAAGACGATGTAACGGCAATCGCCCCGCCGTTATTCGCCTAAACCCGAGATTACCCCTTGTTATTTCTTTCCGTATCGTATAAACTGTTCGGAAACCCTTGGGGAGGTTATAACCATGAAAAAACCAAAATGCGGTGTTTTTATCCTGTTGGGACTTCTGATCCCTTTTATCCTGATATCGTGTAAAACTACCGCCGCGGGGCCGGATTCTCTGGTAGACTCGTCCGCCCTGACCGGGGACCCGTCAGGGCCGCCTTCGGATGACGCGCTTGCGGCTCTGGCAAAGGCCCGCGCCAACGCCGAGGAATCCCGCGATAAAGCGGAATACGTTAAGGGGGAGGAATATTTCCCCGCCGAATGGACGGCCGCCGGAGAACTCTATTCGCAGGCGGCAGGCAGGGAAGAGCCGGAAACCGGCGCCGAGACCGTGGCCCGTATAGGCGAATGGAACGGGATCAATACCGCCTATGACAAGATATACAAAGATTCGCTGGAGCGCTTTTGCGGCGAGCAGGCTCAGGTTCTTGTCCGCGCCCGCGACGAGGCTGTCGAGGCCGGCGCCCAGGAGCTCGTACCGGACCGTTTCAAACTGGCCGACGATTTGGCCGCTTCGGCCCAGGAAAAGGCCGATAAAAAGGACTATGCCGGTTCGGCAAGCGACGGCAAGGCCGCCCGTGACCGCTACAGCGTACTCAAGACCCTGGCCGAAGCCAGCGCCAAACAGGACGAAGCCGACGCCCTTAATCTTTATGCCTATGATCCGGAAAATTACGATCTGGCCGCTGCCGCGGGAAACGACGCGGTGGAATTCTATGACGCGGGCGATTTGGCCGCGGCGCAGGATTCCGCCAATGAATCCCTGCTCCGCTTCAATCTGGTGATCCAGAACGGACATCTGGCCCTGGCCGAATCCGCTTCCGCGTCCGCCCGTGAATCGCGAGAGGCCGCCCAGGAAGTCAAGGCCGATGTCGCTTCTCGCGCCGATTTTGACGCCGCCGACGAAGTGTACAATGAGGCCCACGCGGCTTTGCGCGAAAACAACTATGTCGAAGCCGAAAGGCTTTTCGACGAATCCGCGGGGCTTTTTGAAACGGCCCGCGATAACGCGGCGGCCAAACGCCGTCAGGCGGAAGAAGCCCTGCGTCAGGCGGAAGAGCGGCTTCTTGAAAGTGATCAAAAAGCAAAGGCTGCCGATGAGGTTATCGGAGGAGGCAATTAAATGAAAAAGCTTTTTACTGTAGTACTAATTTGTCTGTTTGCCGCCGCCGCGGCTTTTGCCCAGGATGCGCCGGAGGAGGAGACCCCCGATCCCTCCGCGCCGCTTATCAATAACACCTACTACCAGCAGAGTGTGCTCCTTACCGAACAGGCGCGGGACGCCTTTGAAAACGGCGATTATGATACTTCCGCGCGTTACGCCGAACAGGCCGCCGAATACGCGAAGCGTTCCGACAACTATGTGGCGATGCGTCTGGCGGATAACGCCATTGCCAAAGCCCACAGCCGCTATACCTGGGCGGGTTCGGTAGGCGCGGCGTCACGTTATCCTGACGAGTATGAGACGGCAACTATAGCCTATAACGAAGCAAATGATAAACGCAAAGCCCAGGAATGGGACGGCGTGGTAGAAGCGTCCGATCGTGTAATCGGGGCGCTGGTCAATGTTACCGCCGCGGACGGCCAGGCCGGCCCCGTTGCGGAAAGCGCGCCGCCTCAGCCGGCTGCGGAAACCCTGCCCGCCCAATACACCGTGCGGCAGTGGCGGGACACCGGCGACTGCTTCTGGAACATTGCCGGCCGGCCCTGGGTTTACGGCGACAGTTATGAGTGGCGCAAACTCTATGAAGCCAATAAAGACAAACTCAGCGACCCTGATAACCCCAACCTGATCGAACCGGGTATAATACTCGACATTCCCAGCCTTAAAGGCGAGGCGCGTTCCGGCATGTGGGACCCCGACCGTTAATATAATGAGGCTGTTCCAAAACTTCAGTTTTGGGACAGCAACCTTAAAATTAGCAGTTTTGCAAGGCTGAAAGCCTGAGAAACTGCAAGAGCCTGTTTCAAAACCGTGCGCGTTAGCGCACA
>JAITBL010000231.1 GCA_031283575.1 Treponema sp.
CTCGCTATAGCGCGGCGCTGCGGCAAGCCTGCATGGCTTGCCGAAACCGCCGCCGACCTGCCGCCGGAACTGAAAAATTGCGCCGTTGTCGGTCTCTGCGCCGGCGCTTCAACCCCGGACGACGTTATTGAAGAAATCGCCCGTGTTCTTCAATATTCCGCGCTTTCTTGAACATATACCTGCAAATGGAGTATATTTCCCTACAATGCTTAAAGCTATTGAACTGGAAAAGGCGTACAATCCCCAGCACTTTGAGGACGCCATCTACCGGCGCTGGCAAGAATCGGGGGCCTTCAAACCCTCCGGGAACGGCGAACCGTTTACCATTGTCATTCCGCCGCCGAACGTAACCGGGGTGCTTCACCTGGGCCACGGGCTTAACAATTCACTCCAGGATATCATTATCCGCTTTCACCGCATGAGGGGCGAAAGAACCCTGTGGGTGCCCGGTACCGATCACGCCGGTATCGCGACCCAGAATGTCGTTGAAAAGAAACTCCGGGCAAAGGGCGTTATGCGCCGGGACCTGGGGCGGGAAAAATTTATTGAAGAAACCTGGAAGGTTACGAACGAACACCACGAAATTATTTCCCGCCAGCTTACCCGTATCGGCGCGTCGGTAGACTGGTCCCGTGAACGCTTTACCCTTGACGACGGCCTTTCGCGGGCCGTGCGCGAGGTTTTCGTTACCCTGTATGAACGGGACCTCCTTTACAAAGGCAACTACCTTGTAAACTGGTGCTGTTCCTGCGGAACCGCCCTTTCCGACGACGAGGTGGATCACGAGGATACGCCGGGGAAGATGTACCATATCCGTTATCCGGTTGTGGGCGGCGGCTTTATCGAACTTGCCACGACAAGGCCCGAAACGATGCTGGGTGATACCGCCGTCGCCGTTCACCCCGCCGACGAACGCTACCGGGACCTTGTGGGGAAAAAGGTGATCCTTCCCCTTGTAAACCGGGAGATTCCCGTAGTGGCCGACGCCTACGTGGACAGGGAATTCGGCACCGGCGTCGTAAAGATCACCCCCGCGCACGATCCCAACGACTGGGAACTGGCAAAGCGCCACGATCTTCCGGTTATCAACATACTTACCCCGGACGGCAGACTTAACGGCGAGGTTCCCGAAAAGTACCGGGGGATGACCGTTCTTGAAGGCCGGGAAGCGGCGCTTGCGGACCTTAAGGACGGCGGTTTTTTTATTAAGGATGAAGAGATAACCCACGCCGTCGGCCACTGTTACCGCTGCCATACGGTCATCGAGCCGTTTCTTTCGGAACAGTGGTTTGTCAGGATGAAGCCCCTGGCGGAAAAAGCCCTGGCAAGCTGGAGGCGCGGCGAGCTTGTGTTTTATCCCCGGAAATGGGAAAACACCTACGAGCACTGGCTTTCCAATATCCGGGACTGGTGCGTAAGCCGCCAGCTGTGGTGGGGCCACCGTATTCCCGCCTGGAACTGTCAGGACTGCGGCAAAACTTCCGTATCGCGAACCGATGTTTCCGCCTGTCCGCACTGCGGTTCCGCCCGCGTGGAACAGGACCCCGATGTGCTTGATACGTGGTTTTCAAGCTGGCTGTGGCCTTTCAGCACCCTGGGCTGGGAAAAAATATCCGATTATCCGGCGGACGGGGAAAACGACCTTGGCCGCCATTATCCGACATCGGCGCTGGTTACCGCTTACGACATCATCTTTTTCTGGGTCGCGAGGATGATTATGGCGGGTCTTGAGTTTACCGGCAAAGCGCCGTTCCGCGACATTTACATACACGGCCTTATCCGGGACAAGAAGGGCCGCAAGATGAGCAAGAGCCTGGGGAACGGCCTTGATCCGCTTGAGCTTGTAGACGAGTTCGGCGCCGACGCCCTCAAGTTTACGCTGGCCTTTATGTGCGCCCAGGGCCAGGACCTTCTTGTGGACAGGGAATCGTTCCGGCTGGGTTCCAAGTTTGCCAACAAGGTGTGGAACGCCAGCCGCTATATTCTTATGAACCTTGAAGGCCGGAATTACACGGCCAATCCCGCGCTGCTGCCCGTGGACAGGTGGATCTATTCACGGCTTAACGGCGCGGCCAAATACATTACCGACGCGTTTCTTTCGTACCGTTTTAACGACGCCGCCGGAAAGGCTTATGAGTATTTCTGGAACGATTTCTGCGACTGGTATGTGGAAGCGACAAAACTTTCCATGAAAAACGGCGGCGGCGCGGAAAAGGACAGGGCGGTGACAGTGCTTCTGGACGTACTTGCCGAATCCCTGCGGCTTCTCCACCCCCTGCTTCCGTTTGTAACCGAAGAGATTTACGGCCAACTGCCCGTTGAGTGTAAACAGAACAAAGCCGGCGGGCCGTCCGGCGACGGATCGTCCGGCGGGCTTCTTATCGGCGCCGCCTATCCCCGTTACGATGAAAAGCGCCGGGACGATAAAGGCGAAGAACGTTTCGCGTTTTTACAGGATATTGTCAGGCAGATACGCACCCTCCGTTCGGAATGTACCATTACCCCGGACAAACGTCTTGACTGTAACGTAAAAGCAGGCGGGGAAAAGGCGGCTTTTCTGGGGGAAAACACGGAACTGGTACGGCTTCTCGCGGGACTGGGGAACCTCGCGGTTGAAGAGCCGGAAGAAAAAACCGGGGCGGGAAAAGGCGCGGAAAAGGCGGACGCGGCAAAGGCCATCGTGCTGGCGGGCCAGGACTACGAGGCCCGCGTCTACATTGCCGAAGCGGTCGACATGAAAGCCCTGGCCGAAAAGTTCCGCCGCAACCTGGAGCGGGACAGGAAGTACGTCGCTTCCCTTGAAGCAAAGATCGCCAATCCCAACTTTGTCAAAAACGCTCCCCCCGAACTTGTTCTGGACGAGAAGCAAAAACTTGCCGAAGCAAAAGAAAGGACAGGAACGGTCGAGGCGTATTTGAAAAGCCTGGTCTAATGAGCCTTAAGGAGAATGAATGACCAGTTATGAGATGATGCTCCTCAAGGGGACTTATCTCGCTCCGTATATTCAGCTTGCGACTCTGCTTATCGGGAAAACCCGGGAAGGCGGCGGGAATATGTTCCGCCACCAGATCGACACAATGGCGACTCTTATCGACTACGGGTACATCGACTCGGTACTTCTTAAAGCGTCCCTGGTTCACGACGTTGTGGAGGACATACCGGAATTTAACCATAACCTGCTTCTTTCGATAGACTTTGAAAGCCCGGCGGTCTACGATCTTGTTCTTCAGGTAACCCGCAATCCCGGAGAAACCAAAGGAGAATTTCTTACGCGGGTAAGGGAGTCG
>JAITBL010000248.1 GCA_031283575.1 Treponema sp.
AAAGCGTCCTCGCCTTCTTTGGTGTCGGCCATATCAGCCTGATTGATGATTTTTTGGGTAGTTTCAAAATACGCCTGCCGGGTTTTCAGATTTGAGGAGGGGCCTTGAACCGTGTCGGCGTATTCCCGTATGGCGTGTTGGACGGTAACATCCGCCTCCATACCAACGAGAATTCGCAAGTCTCGTCCGGCGATCTCCCTGTGGATGCTGTAAAAGCCGGAAAAATAGAAGTAGCCGGTCAGGAAATCAAGCCGTTTGGAATTGGGGATATAGGTTTTCAGCAGTTCCGAGAGCAGATCGCTCTGGTTGGTGATGAATCTGGGCACTTTCCCTCATTGATGATCTTCGGGACGACAATACTTTTTCTTAACTTTTTTCGTAGAGCGCGGCTAACCCGGGTACGTCGCGCCTGTTGTGTCACCCAAGCTTTTTCCGCATTTTTCTGCGGTTTTTGCGGTCTTCTTTTTTGGCTTCTTCCGCCGCGGCCGCTTTTTCCGCGGCGATGTCTGTCGGGGGATAAAAAATCACCGGCGCGGCGGCGGGGAGACGAGACGCGACAAAAAGCCAGATCAGGCCGCCCGCTATCATGGCAAAACAGAAAAGCTGGCCGGTCGAAAAATTCCAGGGCGAAGTAAAGAGCGCCGGCGGTATCCCCGTCTTGACCAGTTCGATACGGTAGCCCAGGTCCGCGTCGGGTTCCCTGAAGTATTCAATAATAAAGCGGATGAATCCGTAACCGATCAAATAGATTCCCATAAGAAAACCCTTGAAGGGTTTTTTATTGCGCAGGGCCCAGATGACGAGCCAGAGCACGACGCCTTCAAACAACGCTTCGTACAACTGCGAAGGGTGGCGGGGCAGATTGACAAAACCCGCGGGCCCAAGACCCGTCATACCGGTTTTTTCGGCCATGTCCCGCACCCAGCCTTCACTTAAAGGAAGCGCTTCGGCGCCCGGAAAGATCATCCCCAGCGGTCCGGCCGTTACGCGGCCGTAAAGTTCACCGTTAATAAAATTGCCCAGACGGCCGGCCGTATAACCCAGCGGAATGCTCGCGCAGGCCATGTCCCCGATTTCACGGCAGTCAAAACGGTGTTTGACCGAATAGATGATCACGGCGAGCAGGGCGCCTATCACCCCGCCGTGGTAACTCATTCCCAAAAGGCCGACAAAATTTCCGTTTACAAAGGGCCAAAAAATCCGCCACGGCTCGCGGTAATACATGTCGCCGGAATATACGAGGGCCGCCATAAGACGCGCTCCCAGAACGAGCGCGAGTATTCCCCAGAAAAAAAGGCTCGAAAGCTCTTCTTCCTTAATTGGAAAATTCCGTTCCCGTACCTGACGGCGGTAGAGAAACCAGGCGACGGCGAAGGCGACGATGTACATAAGACCGTACCAGCGTACGGGGAGGCCGGGAATAATTTCGGGCTTGAGCCACGCCGGAAAATTCATCAAAAGGGGAAACATTCTATCTCCATATTACGCAAGGGGCTTTTCCATGATACGCCCCGTTTCGCGGTTAAAATAAAAAACTACGCCCTGGCGTTTTTCATTGATCTCATAATACCGGCCATGGCTTTCCATGACCACCCCCGGATGAACCGGCCCGCCGATCCGCAGTTCCGATTCAAAGTGTTCTTCGAATTTTTCGCGGAGCGAAAATACCTTGAGTTTAAACTGTTCCTGCATTTTAAGAAGACGCACCTTTTCCTGACGCGCCGCTTCAAGGCTTGCCGGATTTGCCGCCATGTCCCTGATCAGCGAATCGGTCTTTGCCAGCGCGATCCTGGTTTTTTCGATTTCCCGCTCCGCCGCCTCAATCTGATCCTGAATCAAATAATTCTGCCCAAACGAAATTTCCGTTCGGGTACTCTCCTCGTCACCCAGCTCGGCGGCCTCGATGCCCTTGCGGGCCTTGCACACGCCGCCGGAAAGACGGCCCTGGCTTAACACGCGGCCGTTCGTTTTGATACTGCAGGAAAGGCAGCGGCTTACCAGTTTGATGTCTTCCACGGCAAGCAGGGTCGCCGCTTCGGCAAACGAAGACTCCACGGTCGTTTTTGCCCTCACAACAGCGCGGCCGCAGCCTTTGATCCCCTGAACGATGACGACCTTGCCTCCGGCTGAAACCAGGGCGGCTTCGACGCTGCCGCCGATAAGTACGTCCCGCCCGCCCATAACGGTCGAAGCGGCGTGCACCGATCCGGTGATCCGCACTTCGCCCGAAAAATTGATTTTTTCCGATGCCGGCGAAATATCGCCCTGTATGCTTTTCAGGCTGCTGACCGAAAGCCGCGTTCCGTCAAAAACAAGCTCGCCGCCGTAAGCGGCAAAGAGCCGTTTGACGGGACCGCCTGAACCGGCGCTTCCGTCTTCGTCAGAGGCCTTGATTTCCACCTCCCTCGCCGCTACCGATTCGTCCCAGGACGGATTCTCCGCCGTATTTGCCTCTGCCGCGGGGAGCAGATCTTCGCCCCGGACGGTAAAACCGGCGCGGCCTTCCGCGAGGGTGATGACATCGACGAGGGCCATGCCCTTGGTTACGGCCATGCGGGCGCCGGCCCTGGGTTCGGGAATGAGCCACGACAGGGCCGCGCCTCCCGCCGCGACAGGCCGCCTGCCCCGCGCAAGAACCTGATTCACTTTGCCCTTGAGCGCGGCAAGCTTGCAGGCCGTCTCGACGCCGTCTTTGTTAACGCCCCTGGTAACCCCCGCTTCGGCCAGGACTTTTTGCACCAGTTCCGCCGTCAGGGGAAGACCGGCGCCCAAAGAGCAGACAAGTTCGCAGGCGGCCTCCATGCCGTCGCCGGAAACATTCACCTTGACGGCGGCGTCGCGGTATTCGGTGATGGTAGCCCAAAAGACTTTGCCGCCGCCCTTCATGAGCAAAAGACCGCTGTCATCGGCGATAATGTCCGAGCCGTGAAGGTGCAGTCCCCGAAACAGCTTGAGGTCGGGATCGTTTCCCGGCAGACCCGGCATAAGGCGGCCGAACACATCCTTTCCCTGCTCGCCGTCGGGGGGTTTGGTAACCTGGGCAATCCGCGCGCCCTTCTCCACAATACAGATCTGTTCCGCCTCGCTTGCGGGAAAACCCTCCGCCGCCGCGCCGCCCGGGGCAAGGCGGCTTAAAATCACCCGCGCGGGTTCCGCGTCGAGCGGCTTGACAACAAGCTGCACTTCGCGGCCGGCGCCCCGCGTGGCGGCGGAACCCTCGACCAGCGTATAGGTCAGCGCGGCGGCGCTTCCCTGCATAAAAGCGTTTACCGCCGCCTTGAGTTCTTCGGCTTTATAGCCCTGCACTTTGGAATCTTTGATTGCCTGGGAGATGGCCCGCATTTCCAGCGGCGGCGCTCCGGCCACGCCCTTCCGCAGAATCAGTTCAGCCTTAAGTCCGTCGCCCGAAACGGCGACCCGCGCCTCCGCTTCGCGCGGAAGAAGCAGGGGAAAGGCGAGCAGATCCTCGCGGTTTTTAACCGCGGCGGACAGGGCGGCGGACAGATCTTCGGCGCTTACCAGGCCCTCGCCGGCGCCGAGGTTTTTCGCCGCCTGCAGCGCGTCCGCCGCGGCGGGCAGGGGAAAGCGCGGGTCGCCCACATAAAAATTGAGGAACAGCGTTACCCTGTCGGAGCCGGTTTTTACTTCAAAGCGCGGTTTTGAAAGGGGAACGATGTCCGCCCAATTTTTACCGATGCGCACAAAGCCGCCGTAAACGGCGTAAAGATCATTTTTTTCGCGGCGTATACCTTCACCCAGATAAAAGGACGGATCTTCCAAAACGGCGGGGGGCGACGCTTTGCCGTAAATGTTTTTTCCCGGCTTGCCCGGTTTTGCCGCGCTGAAAACGCCGAGCCTGTCGTTGGCCGCGGCGTAGCGGACGCCCAGCAAATCCGGCCTGACCAGTACCGGCTCGCGGGTTTCTTTTTTTTCCCATACGGTAACCACTTCTTCTTTGGCGGCCATAAAGGGAAACTTGCCGGGTTTCCTGACTATCGTATCCCGTTTTACTTTTTCGATTTTGGTACGAAAGAGCAGCGGCCCCTTCGCTTTGGCGATCGTTTCATTCCTGAACGCTTCCATGTCGCCGGGGACCGCCAAAGTTTCCCAGAGAACGCCTTCGGCTTCGGCTTCTTCGGGACCGGCGCTTTCCGCGATGATCTTTTCCATGGGCGTTTTGGCCCGCGCCGCTTTGGACATGAACGTTTCCAGATCGATATCCGAAGCGGCGGGAAGGGGGTTAACGCCTTTTTCGCGGGCCAGTTTGATTACGGCGTCACAGTCCCAGCCCAGGCCTTCCGCATCGGGAATAAAAACCAGCGTGGCCGCGGTCGCTTCGCTGTTGATAACGATATCAACGGTACCCTTTGCAATAGCGGCCATGAATCCCTCCGGCTACAGTTTAAAACCCCGAGAAATCGCCTGGGTCAGCTTGTGCTTTATAAAGTTGTTTTCCTTTTTTAATTTGCTTATCTCAAACTGCTGGCTCTTTACCGTTTCCAGAAGATCGCCCTGGGAAAGGGCGCCGGTATGGAGCAGTTCTTCCACATAATCCATCTTGGTTTCAAAATCGATCTCCGCCTCCAGGCTTGCTTCCTGAAAACTGTCGTCGATATTTTCTTCGGTAAGGGTAAACGTTTCCTCGTCGCTCTGAAGTATCTTGTCGGCGATGCGGTAAATAGCCTGAGAAATCACCGCGTTCGGTTTGTAAAGTATCACCGGCAGCCGCGAGGCAAGCGCCGTGTCCTGAATCGTATCGCGGTACATTACTCCCAAATGTTCTACCTTGACGTCGAGGTATTCTTCGCAGGAACGGCGTATCTTCATGGCGACATCGGCGTCTTTGGGATTGTCGATCATGTTCATAACAAGGCGCGGGTGAAAGTGCTGCGCCGCGGCAGCAAATTTCCGGTGCGATTCGGGATCGATTTCTTCTATCGCTTTAAGGATCTGGGGTATATAAAGATATTGACTGTTGTCTTTGCGCGTCTTTTCCAGAAAATCAAAAGCCGCCGTGTCTTTTTTAAACACCGTATACATCAGGCGGAACACCGTGTTTTTAAGAAACACATAGGCGTTGAGCGTGGCCGTTACCGCAGGGGAGCTTACGATGATCCCCTGGCCTGAAAGCAAAAAAAAGTCGAGTATTGACTGATGGGTCCCCGCGCCAAGATCAAGGATCAGAATATCCGTATCCTCTTTGAGCGCGAGAAGGCGGCGCACCAGGGCATTGCGCTGAAAGCTCCGCAGATTCGCGAGCCCGGGCATCTCCTGATCGCCGGGGATAAAACGCAAACCGCGGACATCGGTTTTATTTACCACGGTCAAAAAGTCCGACTTGGTGTTGGCAAGAAAACTGCCGATTCCCTTTGACGGCGCGTGGAATCCCAGAACCAGATGAAGGTTCGAGGCGCCCAGATCCAGATCGGCCAGCACGACCCGCTGGCCCGCCTGGGCAAAAGCTACCGCCAGGTTCGCCGCTACCAGCGATTTGCCAACACCCCCCTTTCCGCTTGCGATGGGAATAACACGCATCACTTTTCCCCTTTCAGCAGCGTTACTCCCATAAGGGAAGCAAAATCGGCAAAAGCGACAAGCGCCCAAAAAAGCAGACGGCGCGATTCCGCAATCCGCAGATTAACGATCAGCCAGGCGGCGGCGCATACCAGCGCAACGAGTTTTCCCGTTATATAGAGGGGAATGTAGAGTTTGGACGCCTCAAAGCGGATCAGCAGAAACAGCGACATCAGCGGAAAGAGGGCGTTGGGCGCGGTGTACATCAAAAAAGGAGACGTA
Organism: Treponema sp.; assembly: GCA_031283575.1. GTDB lineage: Bacteria > Spirochaetota > Spirochaetia > Treponematales > Breznakiellaceae > JAIRYT01. The sequence continues at coordinate 5,797 of JAITBL010000248.1, forward strand.
ACCCCCCCTATCCCCGCCTGTCCCGGATTAAACAAATAAAAAAGCGCGGTGAGTAAAACAAACAGCCTGAAGCAGTCGTACACAAACAAAAACGCCGTCATGAATTGGCGAGGATTCCCTTTCATAATAGGAATTTAGAGTTCCCCGCCCTTACCGTCAAGTACCTTGCGCGAAAGCGCGCGAACCGTGGGCGCGCAATTGACAATTCTGCTCCATACTTTACAATAAAAGTATGAAGAAACTATTTTCGCCATGGACTTTCGCCGCCGCGGCTCTTGTCATCCTTTTTGCCGCGCTTTCCGTTCCCCGTCTGGCCGCGCAGAACCCCGGCGCGGCGGGCCGGCAGATGTACCCGTCAATCATCCAGAATGTGTTTGATTTTATCCAGCGTAACTATGTTGACGAGGTGGACCCCAGGGTTCTGTTCGAGGGAACGATGGGCGGCATGCTCAATTCGCTCGGAGATCCCCATTCGGCTTTTTTGCCCGAACGGGAAATGACCGACCTTAACGACACTACCTCGGGCCGCTTTGGCGGGGTGGGACTTTATATTTCGAAACCGCTTGAGGCAAAACCCGACGGCACCCCGCCCTATGTGGAAGTATCGAGCCCCATCGAAGACACGCCGGGCTGGCGGGCGGGAATTAATCCGGGCGATCTGATCCTCGAAATTGACGGCGAAGCGACCGACGCGCTTTCCATGGACGCGGTTCTTATGCGGCTGCGGGGAGCGCCGGATACCAATGTGGAACTCAAGATACGCCGCGGAACCAGACTCGAGTTCCCCGTAAAACTGACACGGGCCGTCATCGAAGTTCCGGTAATCAAACATGAAATGATCGGCAGTACCGGTTATCTCAAGATCATCTCCTTTACCCCCATGACGGTAGCCCGTACCAAAGAAGCGCTCAACGACTTTAAGGCCAGGGAATACCAGAGCCTTATTATCGATTTGCGCTATAATCCGGGCGGTCTTTTGGAATCCGCCGTCGGTATCTGCGAACTGTTTTTGGACGGCGGCGTCATTGTCTCCACCAAATCGCGGATTCCGTCGGAAGAGTATACCTACGAAGCCGGACACCGCGCCATGGTTCCCGCCGGCATGCCGGTGATCGTTCTGATCAACAAGGGTTCCGCCTCCGCTTCGGAAATTGTCGCCGGCGCCCTCAAAGACCGCAAGCGGGCCTATCTGGTGGGCGAAAAAACCTACGGTAAAGGCTCGGTGCAAAAAGTGTATCCGGTCGGGGGCAACGCCGGCTTCAGGCTTACCACCGCCCGCTACTATACTCCCAGCGACGCCAATATCGACAACATCGGAATTCCGCCGGATCGCGAAGTGCTCTTTCCCGAATTCTCCGCGGAGGACGCCGAAAAACTTAACGAGCTTATCACCGCGAACACAATCCCCGCCTTTGTCGCCTCGCACCCGAACGCGGGCGCCGCCGAAGTGGACGCGCTGGTAAAAGAACTTAACGACAAGTATCATCTGGATTCGCCGCTTTTGCGGCGGCTTGTACGCAACGAGCAGAACCGCACGGTAATCGCGCCGGTCTATGATCTTGAGTACGACACGCAGTTACAGGAAGCGGTAAAAATTCTGCGTGAAGGAAGTTATCTCCGTCTTATGGAAACTTCCAAAACTTTAAGAGCCCTGCAGGATGAAATGGAAGAAGATCTGCCCATGGCGTCATAGAACCGCATGAAGCAGTTCATACTCCGCGAAATGCCCGACGAGCGGGGACACATCCGGCTTTCCGGTGACGACTACCATTACCTCGTGCGGGTGCGCCGCCTTAAACCGGGCGCCGCGTTCACGGCGCTGCTCCCCAACGGGGAACAGGCCGAGGCGGCGATCACTGACGGCGTCGACCGTGGCGGCGGGACACTCACCGCCCGGGTGTCGCGGCCCGTGAGCGCGGCCCGCGAAGACGGCCTTCGTCCGCAAACGCCCGCGCGGAGCATACCGCCCATCGTGCTGTTTCAGGCCTTGCCCAAAGGCGACAAAATGGATCTGATCGCGCGCCAGGCGGCGGAAGGCGGCGTCAGCGAAATCATTCCCTTTGTGTCGGAATTTTCGGTTCACGCCGCCGCGGGTTCCGGCGGTGGATCGGGCCGCCTTGAGCGGTGGCGCAGAATCATCCGCGAAGCGCGCCAGCAGAGCGGTTCGGCGCTCGCGACGGCAATCGCAGCTCCCAAAAGTTTTAACGAAATGCTGGCGCACTGGAAGCGCCTTCGCGCCGCCGCAAACGGAACGGCCGTTGCCTTCATCCTTCACGAAAAACATCCCGATTATAACACGAACGGCACGGACGCCGGCAATGCCCTTGAACAGGGCTCGTTTCACCGGTATCTTTATAGCGAGTGTACCTTGGCGGCGCTGGCCGTCGGTCCCGAAGGCGGGTTTTCTTCGGGCGAGGTACTGAACTTTTTGGAAGCCGGTTTCCACCCCGTCACCATGGGAGAAACCGTGCTGCGGACCGAGACGGCGGCTCTCTACGGAGCGGCGGCAATCCGTATCTTACTTTTGGAGAAGGCAGCATGGACGGTGAAACAGTAAACGCCCCGCCGCTTGAGCGGATAAGTCTCTTGAAGGTTCCGCTGAATATTGTCGCCCCGGAACGGCTTGAAGAAACAGTCTATCAAATGCTCAAATCCGGAAAGGGCGAAGACCTGATTCTGCTTTCGCTGTGGGATTTTTTGCGCGCGCGGGGAAACGGCGAATACCGCTTCTTTGTCCAGCGTTCGGCCATGATCATTCCCATTGCCAAAAGCCTGGTGGGCGGCGCGCGTTTTATTCTTAAAAAGAAAGTATACCGTTACATGCCCTTTGATTTTGTGATCAGTCTGCTTTCGATTCTGGAAAAGCGCGAATTTTCCGTGTACCTTTTGGGGGGCAGAATGCGCAGCCTAAAACGGGCCGAAAAAAATCTGCGCCAGACTTTTCCCCGGCTCCGCATTGTGGGCCGCTACGCGGGAAACTTTAAACATCAGGAAGAAGCGACGATACTGCAGGCAATCCGCAAGGCCGCGCCCTCGCTGCTTCTTGTGGGCAAGGGCGTCAAGGGCGAAGAACGCTGGATCGCCCGTCACGACGCCCTGCTTAACAACGGACTGCGTTTGTGGTGCAGCGATCTCTTCGACGTGTTCGCCGAACGTAAAAAGCGTCCTTCGCGCAGGGTGTTTGAACGGGGCTTCGAGTGGTTCGGTTTCTGCCTTCAAAAGCCCTGGCGCTTTTTGCGGATCGTCCCCTATTTCTACTATAAATTCCTTTTGCTTATGTACAAGCTCTTCAATCTGGACAGTTAGTACTTGGGACAGGATCTGCTGTTTAAGAATTTTTAACCACCAGGCGCACGAAGGAAGAAAAATAAAAACCACTAACCACACGAACAACACGAACCTTTGAGGGTACACTCATAATTTGTTCGGGTGGTTCGTGAAGTTCGTGGTTAATTCATGGGTAACGCAGGTGACAGACACCGTTTTGCCTGTGGTTCATATTGGTAACGCATTTTGGAAATTTAACCACCAAGCTACGAGGCAAGACATTTCAACGGGCCGGCCCAAAAGTGGGATCCGCAGGAGTTGGCCCTGATGGCGGCAAGTGTATAACCGGGCCGGGAGCTGTCAGGGGAAATTCTGAAAATATCAGATTTCCCTTGACATAAAACATAGGAGGCGCACGAAGGACACAAAGGAAGGGGAAGCTCTCACCTCTGTGCATCCTGGTGATTGGAAGGCGGGGGTCCATACCTCGAGGCTTGCCCCGGGGTATCTTCATTAATCTTTGCTCTTCGTATGACATTTGAAACTTTTTGCAACAACCCATTCAAACTGTGGTATACTATCGCGATAATTAAACGATAAGGAGTAATCTATGGAACTTCCCCTTAAACGTATCGCTCTCTTTTCTTCGGGAGTCGGCTATTTTGAACATTCCGGCGAAGCCGAAAAGCCGGAGGAATTTTCGCTGTCCTTCAAAAGCGACGCGGTAAACGACGTCCTCAAGTCCCTGACCATAAACGACCCCGCTTCGGATTTCCCGGCGGTAAGCTATTCCTCCCCGGAATCAATTGAAGAAGCCCTGCAAAGCCTCAAAGTCGGATTTTCGTCGGAGAGAAGGGGAGGCCTTCTGGATATTCTCGATTCCCTGCGGGGCGTGGAGATTGAGGTTTCCCGCCCCGCCCCCGTCCTGGGCCGTGGGAGAGTCAGTAGACTTGGTTTTTCAGGCTCAAGCCTTGCAAAACCGCGTTGTGGAGCGGAATTTGTTCAGAATCTGAGGTTGCTGATCAATTCTATTGATATTCTACCCTTCTGCCCTTTACTTTTCTTATCCGTTCCTTTTCCAGTTTCGATTTATCAATATTTACTTTTAAAAATGGCCGCTCTCCCGTATTGGTCTCAAGACTATATTCAACATCCCCGTATTTTATTATGCGTTTCCGCGGATCTGTATAAACTATATAAAATTTATGTTCCAATCCGGGACCATCTTGTTTAAACGTTATTCGCTTATCAGCATCTGTTGCCTTTTCTTCAAAACATATTTCCAATACCATGAGGTCGTCTTCTCCAGAACTCGAATCCACTAAAACTCCCATCGTATTTTTACTGATAATAATAACGTCGCGATATGTTGTTTCCTTAACGCTTGCCCCGCCTCTTTTATCGAAGCTTGGTTCCCTAACCCTCTCTGTAGCGGTCAGCCGTATGTCAGCCGATATATGATATTGAAATCTGTTGATATCGACAATTCCACCAACATCAGCGATAACATTTCTTGTCATGGGTTGAGAAGTACAACCAAAAAAAATCAGCAAAAAACTTAAAGCGCCAAAAGTCTTCGTTTGATTATTTGACATATATGTCCTCCATTTTAATTAGTACAAGAGGCTGTTCCAAAACTTCAGTTTTTGGAACAGTTTCCGAAAAAGCGGTATAAAGTCCGCGATTATGGGGCCAAGGTCCGGAGAATACTCCCGCTAACGGTTCCGCCGTTCTTCCGCGGTCTTGCATTCTATACACATAAGGGCGTAGGGGATGGCCTCAAGCCTGTCCTGGGGAATATGCTTTCCGCACTTGATGCAGATGCCGTACTTGCCCTGCTCTATTCTGGTAAGGGCGGAATCGATAAGCCTGAGGCGCTTGAGTTCCTGCGAGCCAAGCGCCTCTATCATTTTCCTGTCGATATCGTCAGAAGCGGTATCGGCTATATCTTTTGGATCCATCCCCTCCACAATTTTCTTAAAATCCTCGCTGCTGGCTATGAGGTTGG
>JAITBL010000072.1 GCA_031283575.1 Treponema sp.
CCGCCGTTACGCATATAAGCGAACAGGAAATCCGCGGTATTCTGGGTGGTAGGGGTTGAAGAAGGGTCCTGAGTTTTCTTTCCCGTCTTTCCCTTGGGGCGGGCTTTTTAAGAAAAGATAACCACGAAAAACACGAACGGACACGAACGCGGCGCTCCGGCGACTTCTTTCGTTCGTGAGGGTTCGTGTATTCGTTCGTGGTTAAAAATTCTTCCGGGCAGGGGCTAGAACGCGGACGTTTTCCCTCTGGTGAGCAGTTTGATCAGATACAGTTTGATGTAGAGATAGAGCGCGGCCTGATCGGGGAGTTTGCGCAGATTGTGGGAACCGTCCAGAATCGCGGCGGTGATCTTGTCCAGCGTTTCGTGGTTTACCGCGGTTTTTTTTTGAAAACGGAACAGGCGCTTAAGCCGGTCCCGCACCAGGGAGTTGACGTCTTCCACCAGATTTTGCCGGGCATTCCTGTCGATCACATGCACCCAGCGCTGTACAAGTTCTTCCAGATACGATTCCAGGGTATAGCCGCGGGGAAGGAGCCTTGCCTCCGCTTCGCGGGCGGTATTCCGCAATTCGGCGGCCGGATCAAGGTCCGCTTCGGATTTTGTTTCTTTCTCTTCCTTTTCCTGCCGTTTACGCCTGCCCAGCCTTTTAAAAAAAGCGACGATGGCGCTGATAACGGGAATGGTATACCAGAACGGCATGAGCAGCTTGATGTCGCTTAACAGTTCTTTTCGTTTTAAAACAAGCAGGACCCGCAGGGGAAGCAGTTCCGTTTTTTCAAAAAGATACGTGGAAGCGGGCAGGCCTTTTTCACTGTCACGCATTTCCTCGTGAACCAGATAGAGTTTTTGATCTTTGAGAAGGACGCTGAGCATGGGCGCGTATTCTTCTACATAGCGGATGATGAGCCGCTCAAAGTCGCGGTCGTTTTCCATGGCCGGCTCTTTTTCGAATTCCACAAGCAGTTTTTTCCAGCGCGTTGAAATTGTTTTGATCACCACCTGGCGGGCTTCGACAAAAAGACGGGCGCAGAGATTAAGGAGCCTGCTTTTCTTTACCAGCCAGGCCGCTCCGTCGCCGGTGTGGAAGTAGAGCAGGTCCGGCAGTTCATTCGGGGTAACCGGCTCGGTGGCGCGTTTTTTAATATAGGCGTCCAAACCCTCCTGGGTGTATTGCCCCAGAAGGGGAACGCCCTTGTTGTCTTTGAATTTTGAAATCGCGGCGCGGGAAAAATAATAGGGCGGCTTTTCCATTTCCAGTTCAAAATTACGGAACGCAAGCTCTGCTTCTTTGGCCTTTGCCGCCCGCGTTTTAAAAAAACTGTTGCAGACTTCGATGAGGTAGGCGGCCTGAACAATGCCGATTTCTTCCGCCAGCAATTCGGCTTTTTTGCCAAAATCCGCCCGGATCAGGTTGCAAAAATAAGCCCAAAAGTAAAAGGAATTTTCCCTTCCTTCTTTCATGTCCCTGAAACAGTCGGAAGGCCGGAGCAGAATTTTTTCGATAGTTTCCCGCAGATGGTCTTCTTTGCCCAAAAGGCTGGGCGCCAGCTTGTGCTGAACATACTCGCGGTTTCCGCTCCGGTGCAGGTAATTGCGTACCTTGATCAGGGCGAATTCCATAATCGTGCCCGGAATCATCGGCGCGAGCGCGAGGGCTTCGCCAAAGCCGCCGGGAAAAACCAGCTTGATGATGGGCAGCGGCGTTTGCTGGGGATCTTCCAAAAAGCCGTTGAGATCCACCGTTACGTCCAGCGGCTTAAGCTGCTCGCGGGGCACAGTCAGTTTAAGGGAAATTTCGTCGGGAAAGGGCATGCCCGCTTCGGCATCGGCGTTCCGGTACGCGTCGCGGATCTGTTCGGCATAGAACAGCGTCAGGTAGGCGCGGTTTCCCCTTTCGTCGCTGATCAGATTCACCTTGCCCGCTTCCGCGAGATGATTCATTTCCGTCCATACGCGGGCGCCGGTTTCTTCGCTCCAGTATTTCCATTCGCTTTTTTCACCGGAGACCCGTTTGGCGTACTTTTCCAGAAAGGAAATAAAGTCTTCCATTCCGACCCAGGGAGATTCAATCTTTTGCGCGTATGAGCAGATGATCGAATACAGGTCCTTCCCTTCAGCCATGGCGATGAGTATAGCGCGAAAAACGTTCCGCGTCCATGGACGCGGCGTTTATCCTGTGTTATACTCAACAAGGTGAAAAAGTCGCTTGCGTCCCTGCTGTTGTTTGCCGTCGTTTTGGCGGGCGCCGCCCAGACGCGGCCGGACTTCGAGGTCGTCGATCACGTATTGATAAAATACCGCGGGCAGGATAGGGACGTGGTCATTCCCGCCGGTCTGGGCATTAACCGTATCGGGAGCCGCGCCTTTGCGGGAACCCAGGTTTACACGGTCAAGGCGCCCGTGGGGGTAAACGCCATCGACGAGCGGGCCTTTGCGGGCTGCTCCTTCCTCAAGGCGGTGTCCCTTCCCAATACGCTGACCGTTCTGGGGCGCAGGGCTTTTTTTAACTGCGTGCTCCTTGAAACGGTAAACATTCCCCGCAGCCTCATCTCCATTGAGGACGGCGCTTTTTTTAACTGTAGCAGCCTTAAAACAATCGACCTTCCCGATACCTTAAAGAGCGTGGGGGATCGCGCTTTTTCCGGCTGTCTTGCCATGGAGAGTATCAGCGTTTCCGCCAGAACCAGGGTAAGCGCCAACGCGTTTATGGGTATTCCCTGCAAAATTACCTGGAAGAACTGACATGAAAGCCTCCGTCTGCCTGTTGGTTCCGCTTGCCTGCGCCCTGCTGTTCGGCGGATGTTCCCGTGAGGAGGCCGCGGGCGGAAACGATGCGGCGGAAAACACGGACCTTCCCGCCGCGGCGGGCGGGCGGCGACTTGTCCTGGAGCGGGGCAATGTGTGGATTATGGGGATTCCCGGCTTTGGCGTAAACGCCATTCCCGCGCTGGCGGGAGAATACAGCGCCGAAGGCGGCAGGCGCTTTCGGGTCTGGCTGACGCGGGAAGTGCTCTACTTCGACAGCGCCTGGACGCCCTGGCCCGATCTTGTCGAAACCCTCAGCCGCGAAACATCCGGCGGCACGCTGGCGGTCCGTCCGCTCAATGGCGTGTGGACCGTCGTCTTTCTTTTTGGCGGCGATTTTAACACGGAAGAACAGGCCGGAATTATGCGTCTCTGCGGCCCCCGCTTAACCCGTTTTGTTTCACGGTCAAACCGCATGTCGGACACGTCGTTTCCCGCGATTATCGAGTACGACTCATAACTCAGCCCTCCGTTAGTTTATTCCACGCTTCGCGGTAGGACGCCAGTTCGGGAAAATTGCTTTTTTCCACTTCGCGGTACTCCACGTTGAAATCGCCGGCCAGCTCCGAAAGATCCTTGCCGGTAAGCGCAATCTTTGCCGTCATGGCCGCTCCCAGCGCGGTCGCTTCCGCAATGTCGGTAAGAAAAACCCTGTTTTCCGCAAAGGCCGAAGAGAGCAGCCTGTTGTACGCCTCGTTTTTGCGGAAGCCGCCTTCGGTATAAATTTCCGCGCCGCGCGCAAGGCCGATACGTTCCAGGGCCGTCAAGGTCTGCATTACCAGCGAAATACGCAGAACGGCGAAAGCCTCTTCATAAGCGGCAAAACAGGGCGGCGTCCTGCCCGCTGTCGTTTCAAACGGATAATCCGTTCCGTCCTCGCTGATCCGCGCTTTCGATCGCGGGTATTGTCCCGAACCCGGGGTGATCTCGGGCAGCAGAAAGACACGTTTTTCTTTCAGTATCGTACGGTACAGCGCCTCGTCCCAGGGGGGAAAGTCGCTGCGCCCGTTATGTTCCATAATCAGCTTTGACCAGGTTTCAAATTCCTGTCCGCCCAAAAAGATCGCCGTTTTGACCGGTTTCCCAAAGGCGCTTATGTTGAAGAACACCACTTTGCCCAATTCATCGGGAGCAAAACCGTAGCGTTCCACCGGATTCATCATAACGCACCAGGTGCCGGTTGAATTGAGCACAAAACCCCCGCCGCCCTTTTTGGCAAAGTGGGGAAGCAGGGATGAATTGGAATCGTGTATCCCCATGGTGACAATCGTATCGGGGGACAGGCCCGTCGCCGCCGCGGTTTCCGCCGAAACCGTTCCGAGTACGTCCCAGGATTTTTTAAGTTCCGCGGGCATAAGGGGGGCGACGGCCATGTCGCGCGCCACCGACGAAAGCCGCTGATCGATCTGATCCCACAGGTAGGTGTGGCAGCCCATGTAGGTGCTTTCCGCGCCGGCCTTTCCGCTAAGGCGGAAGCCCCAGTATTGGGGATAGGGAAGTATGATCGCCGTGGAGGCAAACGCCTCCGGGAAAACTTCCCTGGCAAAAAAAAGTCCCTTGGCCGGATTGATCATCGCCTTGAAAGCGGGCGTGCCGGTCCGTTCCTGCAGGGCTTCCGCTTTTCCGAAGGCCGCGTAAAAACGTTCGTGGAATGTTTCGCCCGGCTCATGGGTATAGTACACGCAGGGAAGGGCCGGTTTTCCGTCCTTCCCCACGCAGACAAACGTAGCGCCGTGAACCGTTACCGCTATCGCCTTGACCGGATACCGTTTCGCGAATGATCCCAGCTCGTCGAGAAACCACGTTTCCATTCCCACAAGATCATGGCAGGGCAGATTGGCGCACTCCATGCCGGCGGCCGTTTTTCCGTCCGCCATGACGGGATCGAACTGGCGGTAATGGGCGTCGATTTGTCTGAGAGCGTCATCGTACACGGCGACTTTTTTGTTGGTCATGCCGATGTCGATGACGGCGATGGCGTAGTTCACTTTCTGTTCTTCCTGCCTGTACAGCGGACCGAGGGCGGCGCGGTAACGGTGTTTTTATGATCCACCGTCAGGGGGGATTTGTCAAGCAAAAAAGTGTAAACGATTACATTTTTTACAAACAGGCATACCCCGCCTGTGGGCGGGGTTATACCCTAAAAGACCGTTTCCAGTTTTTCGGAGGCTGCGTATTCGTCAAAAACCTGTTCCGCCAAAGAAGGCGCTTCCGGAACGGCCTCCGCGAGGACGGACCTTTCGGTATTGCCGCTTTCATTTTTTTTGAATTCCGGCCTGAATTCGACGTGCTCGGCGACAATGCTGACCCGCGCGCGAGGTT
>JAITBL010000089.1 GCA_031283575.1 Treponema sp.
GCGCCGCCGACCATCACCTTGACTTTGTCCCTGACTCCGGCGCTTTTCAACGCGTCGATAACGTCTTTCTGGGCCATCATCGTCGTGGTAAGCAGGGCGGAAAGACACAGCACTTTTGCGTCGGATGCTTTTACCTCATCCACCACTCTCTGGGTGTCGCAGTCAACCCCAAGGTCGTCTACCTCTATGCCCTTGCCTTCAAGCATCATCTTTACGAGGTTCTTTCCGATGTCGTGTAAATCGCCTTTGACGGTACAGATAATCGCCTTGCCGACAGGGCTGACGCCGGCTTCGCTCAGGGCCGGTTTAAGGATCTCCGAAGCCTTGTTCATGGCCCTGGCCGCGATAAGCACTTCGGGGACAAATACTTCGCCGCGCTTAAACTTGCCTCCGATAACGCTCATTCCGGCTATAAGGCCTTTCTCCAGAATATCCGCCGCCGGAACGCTTGTATCCAGCGCTTTCTGGACGGAAACGACAATGTCCTTCGCCTTGCCTTTCTGCAAAAGTTCGGAAATTTCATTTAACTGTTCCGTATAATCCGCCATTGCTTAACCCCTTTACAAAGCGGCGAAAGCGCCGCCGTTTAATTGAACATCATCATTACAACAAGCGTTAATGACAACATCTTGTTTTATATCCATACACCAAATATCAGGCGATAACAATTATCTATTTTGCTTAAAACCGGTATTTTTTTGTCGTTTGAGCCGGTTTCAAAACTCATTAAACAACACCATTGAAAAATAGGTAACGGTGTTTGCCCCGTTGTTGTATTTTACCCCCGCCGAACGGCTTAAATCGGTAACATTGATCCCCGCGGCTTCTATTGACGATATGGCTTTTTCCGGAAACCTGCACGGATCGGGAAAGGCGCAGGTCCCGCCGCCGGCATAGAGCTTACAGCAGGGACAGCTTCCGGCGCCGTACACGGGAAATTTTCCGCCGGCCTTTTCCCGGATTTCCAGGGTAAGGACGGTATGAATTTCACGGGCCCTGGTCATCCCCTCGTAGTCAAAAGAATCTTCCAGATCGTACTTTGTCGTAAAAATAAAAGCGTTTTTATACGCGAGTATCTTTGCCCGCTGTTCTTCGAGGGCGCCCGCCGCGGGAGGACAGGTCCAGGAACTGTTGTAATGACCGCATACATTTGACTCGCAGGATTTTAACAATTCCGGGGAAAAAACCAGTTCCGTTACGGGAATAAAACCCCACTCGTGGGCTTTTCCCCCGGCCGCGGCCTCCAGCAGTTCTTTCATGCGCCCTTCCTGTTCACAACTTCAATCGGATACCGGCCGTACTTTTCGCCGCAGCGGTAAAGCGTTACGACGTTTTCTGGAGGACAATCCCCCTGCAGATGGTTCGCCGGAGCAAAAACATATCCGCCGCCTTTTGCCATCGCGCCGATTACGCGAACGGCTTCCCGTTCCACGTCTTCCGCCGTACCCTGCATGGCCTGTTGTATGTCCACGCCGCTGTGCAGAACGATGTCGTTTCCGAATTCACGTTTCAGCCTGGCGGAATCCATGTCGCGGGCCAGGGGCTGGAGTGAATTCAATATGTCAAGCCCGCACTCAATAAGGTCGGGTATAAAGCAGCTCATCGCCCCGCAGGAGTGGAGCATAACCTTCATGCCGGGGTATTCTTTCTTGACCGCCCCGAACAGGCTTGCCATCGGCTTTTTAAAATATTGACGAAACATTTCGATTGACATGAACGGGGCGTTCTGCGTACCGAAATCGCTGGCGAACTCCACCCACTCTATATACGGAGCTATAGGGCGCAGGTAATTGATGTAAATCCGTATCATCAGTTCGGTAAGCTTGTCTATAAGTTTTTCCGAAAACAGCTCTTCCTCGTACAGATTCACAAAAAACTGTTCGGCGCCGCAGAGGTACTGGCCAAAATCAAACATCAGGCCGCTTGTCGCGGTTGTCGCCGTTACGGCACAGGAAGTATTCTCGCAATAATCACGGGCAAGCCCGCCTATCCCTTCTACCCGGCCGGGATCGTCGGGATCGGGCCAGGCGTAGGAATCCAGTTTGGCGGGATCCGGATCGGCAAGCGGATGAACGGAAATCGCGTTGTATTTATCATTCTGGAAATGCCCTATGCCCCATTCGTCGATTACGTTACCGCCGCCGTCGGTATAGCTCTTGAAATTTTTCGGTTTCCCTATGTTGATATGACGAAAATCGACGTTAAGCGCGTCACTGATTCTGTAATCCTCGTACTCCGTAAGAGTACCGGGCCTTATAAGCCGGCCTGTTTCCTCAAACCCAAGCTCCTTCAACACGCCAAAGTAACATTTATTGTGAAGCCGCGAAGCGCAGCCCCAAAGATCCATGGGAACCCTGTCCGCTTCCCTGTGGGCGAGAATTGTTCGAACCCTTTCCCTTCCGGTCATACATCTCCTCCTTATCCGGACTTCGCCGCCGCCACAGCCAGTTCATGCGCGGCAAACGAGGCGTCTTCCGCGGTGTTGTCCCTTCCGAACGAAAAGCGCATGGTACCGCGTCTGTACTCCGCCGGAACGCCTATAGCTTCAACTACATGGGACGGTTCCAGCGACGAAGAATTACACGCCGCTCCCATTGACGCAAGCACCCCCGCCCCGCTCAGGCGCAGAAGGCAGGGTTCCGCCTCAATTCCGGCAACGCTGACGCTGATAATGTGGGGCGCGCCGTCCGGCGGAGAATTGACCATCAAATCGGGTATGCGGGCGATCCCGTCCAGAAAAATCCGCCTTAAGCGTCCGAGATGCAGAACATCTTCCTCGAGGCGTTCGCCCAGAATACCGGCCGCCCGGCCGAACCCGATTATGCCGGCGACGTTTTCCGTACCGGCCCTTGCGCCGCCTTCCTGTTCGCCGCCCCTTATTACCGGGAAGAGCGGCGCGCCGTCCGCCGCGTATAGTGCGCCAACGCCTTTCGGCCCGTAGATCTTATGCGCCGATACGCTGATATAATCCGCCTTGATGTTTTCCGCGCCGATTCGCCGCACGCCCAGGGCCTGTACGGCGTCGGTATGGAAGAAAGCGCCGCCGTCATGGGCGATTTTGCACAGCGCCGCCGTGTCGTTTATCACGCCCGTTTCGTTGTTGACGGACATTACGGAAACAACGAGTACGCCGGACCCCATACGATCCTTTAACACGTCAGGCGAAACGGCGCCGTAACGGTCAACCGGCAGGCGTTCCACGGTAAAGCCTTCGGCCCCAAGCGAAGCGGCGCAGTTCAGGACGGCGTGGTGTTCGACGGCCGAAATCAGTATACGCCCCCGGTTCCCGCGTCCGGACACGGCGGAACGCAGCGCAAGGTTGGCGCTTTCCGTACCGCT
>JAITBL010000091.1 GCA_031283575.1 Treponema sp.
ATATTCTTCCGGGTGACAGACGCCCGTTTTGAAAACCGGAGCCGCCTTCTGTCGGCGGCGTCTTGACAAATTCTCTATTCCGCGCTATTTTGGAAGCTGGTAATTTTCGGGGTCGGGTGCGGCGCAAGCCAATTCCCTACCGGCGGTATAGCCCGCGAACGCTTGTGGTTTCGCCATAAGCGCCGAGTCCGGTGGAATTCCGGCGCCGACGGTCAAAGTCCGGACGGAAGAAAATACAGCCGCAGCCGGGTACGCTGATTGCTTTGCCGGCAGCCGCGGCTTAAAGCGCGTCCGTTCCATGCCGTAAAACCCCGCGCAATTCCAGAGCTTCGGGGGCTTCTATGAAACTTGGGCGTTTTTTTCCCTTCATCCTGCTTCAGGCTTTGATCCTGATTTTTTCCGGCTGTACAAAGCGCGGCGGCGCGGACGACGGCCGTACCATCGGCGTCTTTATCCCCGGCGTCCTGTCGGGGAGTCCGGTTTACGAAATGCTCGCCGCCGGCGTCAGCCGCGCCGCCGAAGAATTTACCGCGCGGGGCGGCGCGGTAAACGTTCTGGTGATCGAAGGCGGCTACAATCAGGCCGAATGGGAAAACAAGGTTACCGTTATGGCCGCGTCCGGTTCTTATGATCTGATCGTTTCATCCAATCCTTCCCTGCCCGCCATTGTCGGCGGCGTGTCCGAAAAATTCCCCGGCCAGTATTTTCTTTTGCTCGACGGGGAACTTGCCGGTAACGATCACGTTTATACGCTCAGTTATAACCAGCGGGAACAGGCCTACATGGCGGGCAGCATCGCGGCCCTGGAAACCGAAGCGCTCGGAGGCGCTCCCCTCGTGGGCCTTATTGCCGCGCAGGAATATCCGGTCATGAACAACGTGCTGCTTCCCGGCTATCGCGCGGGCGCGCGGGCGGTCAACGACAGGTTCAGGGTTGAATTCCGCCTTGTCGGAAACTGGTACGATGCCGTCAAGGCGGGGGAACTTGCCTCGGACCTGATCGCCCGCGGCGTCAAAGTGATTCTCTGCATTTCCGGCGGCGCCAACGAGGGAGTGGTGCAGACGGCGGCGGACCTTGGCGCGAAAGTCGTCTGGTTCGACACCAACGGCTACGCGATAAGGCCGGGTACGGTCGTGGGCAGTTCCGTGCTGTATCAGGACAAAGCCGCCTATGCCCAGACCATGCGTTATCTCGAAGGTACGCTTCCCTTTGGCACGGCGTAAATGACCGGCGTCAAAGAAGGCTATATCGATTTTATTCAGGATGATCCCGATTACCTTGCCGCGGTCCCTCCCGGGGTACGCAGCGCGCAGGCGGCGATAGTCGAAAAAATCCGTTCCGGCGAACTCGATATTTCGGGTAAATAAAAGAAGATGGTAGAACTGCGGAACATACAAAAGTATTTTCCCTCCAACGGAGTCGCCGCCCTTTCCGGCGCCGACTTTACCCTGCGCGAAGGGGAGATACACGCTCTGGTCGGCGAAAACGGGGCGGGTAAATCCACGCTGATGCATATCATGGCCGGTTTTGTGAAACCCGGCGGCAATTTTCACCCGGGTTTAAAGCGCGGCTGCGGAACCATCAGCGTGGACGGCAAAGACTGTGTGTTTAATTCTCCCGCCCAGGCGCTGAACGCGGGAATCGGCATGGTCCGCCAGCATCCCCATCTGGTGCCTTCGTTCACCGTGTGGGAAAACTGTATCCTCGGCTCCATGAAAAATCCCTTTGTGTTCATGAATCAAAAAGCCGCCGCCGCCCGCGCCGCCTTTCAGAACGAAAAATGGAATTTCCGTCTGCCCCTGGAAAAATACGCCAAAGAACTTACCGTGAGCGAAGAACAGAAAATTTCCATACTTGCCCTGTTGCTGCGGGACGTACGCTATCTTATTTTCGATGAACCCACCGCGGTACTTGGCGATGACGAATCGCGGAACCTGTTTGGAATTTTCGGGCGGCTCAGGGAAGAAGGCAAAGCGGTGGCGATTATTTCGCACAAGCTGGAAGAAATGGCGCGCGTCGCCGACAGGGTGACCGTGCTGCGCCGCGGGAAAACCGCCGCTGTCCTTGACAGCGCGCGGCTGCGGGAAACGGGCGCCGACACGCTGGGCGAACTTATTTTTGGCCCCGAAGAAAGCAGGGTTCAGGCGCGGGTAAAACCGTCTGTAATCAGGGGCGCTGACGCGCCGGCACTTAAGCTCGGCGGTTTTACCGTACGGGTTCCCGGCCGGCCTCTTGTCCGGGGCATTGATCTGGTCCTGCCCCGGGGAATGATTTTGGGAATAGCCGGTGTGCGGGACAGCGGTCTTGAAACTCTGGAACTGGCCGTCGCCGGTTTTCTTCCCTTCGGCGGAATCTTCGAAATAAACGGAAAAACGCAGGAGAAAAACAGCGTCGAAAGTTTCCGCCGCTTGGGCGGGGCCTACCTGGGTACGCGGGGCGAAGGAATCGCGCTGCCGGTGGAAAAACAGTTAATCATCCACGCGCACCGCCGCCTTCAAACGCACGGCTTTTTAAAAAAGCGCCTGTTGGCCAAATGGACGGCCCTGATTATGAAGTACGCCCAGGCGCCGGAGCATTTATACAGGGCGCCGGGCACGGCTTTTTCCGGCGGACAAATGCAGCGCCTTCTTTTGATGCGCGAATACGCGGAGGATACGCCGCTGCTTGTTTTGGCGGAACCGGGCCGCGGTCTCGACCGGCGTTTTCGCAAAAAGCTCGCCCTTGCCCTAAAGGAGCGCGCCGAAAAGGGAGCGGGTATTTTGGTGTTCTCGGCCGGCTGCGACGAACTGTTGGAGTTCGCCGACGAAGTGATGGTTTTGCGGGACGGAAGGCTTTCGCCCCCCATTTCCCTGTATGAGGGAGATCCCCGCGGCAGCATAAAAAAAGCGATGGTGGGCGGGGAATGAAAAAAAAACTGCCGTCCCCGCGGGCGGAACAAAACGATGCCGCGCGGGAAGGGCCGCGTAAACGGCCGCGCCGGCGCCCACGCCCGAAGGAAGCGTGACAAGCAGCGCCGAAGCGGCGACGCCCCCCAGATAGATCTGGCCTTCACCGCCCAGATTAAAGCAGCCGCCGCCGAACGCGAC
>JAITBL010000257.1 GCA_031283575.1 Treponema sp.
CTGCATTAGCTGGTTATGCCGCGCTCGCTAGCTCGCGCGCTGTAGTTGGTGCTAGTCCGACCGCAGGGTCTTCGTTATACTAAAGCCCATGAACGCAGACGAGCTTCGCGCCAAATATATTGCTTTCTTTGTGGAACACGGCCACGTACGGATCGAGGGAAAAAGCCTTATCCCCGAAAACGATCCCACCGTGCTTTTTACCACGGCGGGGATGCATCCGCTGGTACCCTACCTTTTGGGCGAAGCCCATCCCGCGGGGAACAGGCTTGTCGATTACCAAAAATGCATACGTACCGGCGACATCGATTCCGTCGGCGACAGCAGCCACCTTACCTTCTTCGAAATGCTGGGAAACTGGTCGCTGGGCGACTACTTTAAGGAAGGGGCCATCGCGATGAGCTGGGAGTTTCTTACTTCACCCAAATGGCTCGGCATTCCCCCGGAAAAACTCGGCGTTACGGTTTTTGCCGGCGACGGCGAAGTTGAACAGGACAACGAATCGGCCGCCCTGTGGAAAAAGTGCGGCGTTCCCGAAAACCGCATCGCCTGGCTGCCAAGGGCGGACAACTGGTGGGGCCCCGCGGGCAGCACCGGACCCTGCGGCCCCGATTCGGAAATGTTTTATTATGTGGGAGACGCCCCCTGCGGCCCCGACTGCAAACCCGGCTGTTCCTGCGGTAAATGGCTCGAAATCTGGAACGATGTCTTTATGCAGTACAACAAGACCGAATCGGGCGACTATGTGCCCCTCGCCCGCAAGTGCGTGGACACCGGCATGGGCATCGAGCGTACCGTGACAATACTCAACGGCAAGTCATCGGTCTACGATACCGAAATTTTCGAACCGGTTATCGCCTCCGTCTGCGCCGCCGCCGCTCCGGGAACGATCTACGGCGCCGATCCCGAAAAGGACCGCTCGATACGTATCATCTGCGATCACATACGCTCGGCGACCTTTATTCTGGGCGATCCCAGAGCGGTCAGCCCCTCCAACGTGGGCGCCGGTTATGTGCTCCGCCGCCTCATCAGGCGGGCGGTCCGCCACGGCCGCAAGCTCGGGGTCGAAAGCCTCCTTCCCGTAACCAAAGCGGTAGTGGCAAAGTTTTCATCCGCCTACCCCGAGCTGACGCGCAACGAGGCCTTTGTTGTGGAAGAACTCGGCGCCGAAGAAAAACGCTTTCTCGAAACCCTCCAGAAGGGCGAACATGAATTCGAAAAGCTTCTTCCCAATCTTTTAAAGGATCCCCGCAGGATCATGAGCGGGCGGCTGGCCTTCAAGCTGTACGACACCTACGGCTTTCCCATTGAGTTGAGCGAAGAGCTTGCCGCGGAAAACGGCATGACGGTAAACCGTGAAGAATTTGACGAAGCCTTCACGAAACACCAGGAACTGTCCCGTTCCCAGAGCGGCGAACAGTTTAAGGGCGGCCTTGTGGATCAGGGCGAAATGGCCGTCAAATACCATACCGCTACTCACCTGCTCCAACAGGCGCTGCGCGTGGTGCTCGGTGATCATGTGGCCCAGAAGGGATCGAACATCACGGCGGAGCGCATGCGCTTCGACTTTTCCCACGGCGAGCCCCTGTCGGGTGAACAAATCGCCAGGGTCGAGGAAATTGTCAACGAGGCGATCAGGGCCGACTACCCCGTCACCATGGCGATGATGAGCCTTGACGAAGCCAAAGCTTCGGGGGCCACGGCCCTCTTTGGGGAAAAGTACGAAAGCCAGGTCAAGGTCTACACGGTCGGCAAAAGTTTTACCGACTTCTTTTCCAAAGAAGTCTGCGGCGGCCCCCATGTCGGGCATACCGGAGTCCTCGGCCGTTTCAGGATAAAGAAGGAACAGTCCTCTTCCGCGGGGGTCAGGCGTATACGCGCCGTTCTCGAATAGCGCTTTGACAGTTACCTTTGCCCTTTATCTTCGTTATTATAGTTGTTATACTTTATAGTAAGGTGATTTTGATGAACATGAAACGATTGGCGCTTTTTACGGCGCTTTTTTTCCTCGCGGGCGCCCTTGTTTTTGCCCAGTTGAGCCCCGATCTGCAAACTGTTGCGGTGGTCCGCCTTTCTCGTGCCCAGAATATTTCGGTCAAAGAGCTTAAAGACTATGTCAAATGGATGGGCATTACCAAGAGCGGTAACGGGGACGGCACGGCCGACGCGCTCAGCTCCCAGGAGCGGCGCGACGTACTGGACAAGATCAGCGAACAGCTTCTTGTCTGCCAGGCGGCGGAACAGGAAAAGGTGAGCGTCTCCGACCAGGAAGTAACCCAGCGTTTTAACGCGATGATTCAGCCCATCCAGAACTACCTTAGCCAGAAAAACGGCAAAGCCCCCACCGACGCGGAAGTAGACGCGGAACTGGGCAAACAGACGGGAATGACGCGGGCCGGTTTCAAGGAACAGGTGCGCCGTTCCATGGCAAACGACAAGTACATCCAGACGAAGAAGCAGGCGCTTTTTCAGTCGATAAAGGCCCCCACCGAGGCTGAAATTCTTGAGCTGTACAACCAGTATAAAGACAAAAGCCTTGCCGAAGGCGGCTTTATGCGGCCCCAGGTGGTGCGCCTTAAAATGATCATCGTGCCGATCCGCAGCGCGGCGGGAAAATCCGCCGCCCAGGAGCGGGCCAACGCCCTTTCCCGCCAGATTGGAACCGATCCCGCCAAATTTGACGAGGTCGCCGCCGACTCCGCCAAACCCAATACGGACTATGTCGCCGGCGAAGGTCCCTACCTCTACAAATTCGACCAGGCGGTGGAGGCCGCCGACCGGAGCTTCCTCAACATGCTCTTTACCCTCAAGCAGGGCGAAGTGTCACGGGTAATCGAGCGGCCCGACGGTTTTTATATCGTAAAAGTGCTGGAATCGATGCGGGCCAAGACGCTGACCCTGGACGACATCTATAACCTGGGCGAAAACCCCGCAGTCACCGTACGGCAGTATATCGGAAACTACCTTGCCGAGCGCCGCGGAATGGAAACCTACCAGCAGGCTTATCAGGAAATTCTGGCCGATCTTAAAAAACGGGGCAGCGTTCAGGTCATGGATAATGTGTACAACAACATAAGCTGGTAATGGGGTCCAGACGAAAGGGGCGCATTCTCGCCTTCCAGGCGCTTTATGCCTGGGCCATGGCCGAAGAGGCCAATCGCGGCGATCCGCTTCCCGCCCTGCTTGAGTTCCCCTGGCTTGCCGGCAAGACAATGTCCCCCGAAACGCTGAATTTCCCGCGTCTTTTGGTCAAGGGCGCTGTTGAACAGATTGACGAAGTGGATAGGGTGATAAAAAAGCATTTGTTCCACTGGGATTTTTCGCGGGTGGGCCGCGTTGACCAGGCTTTGTTACGGCTTGGGGTATACGAGATGCTGTTTCAAAAGGAGACGCCGGCGGTGGTAATCGACGAAGCGGTGGGTATAGCGCAGGAATTCGGGTCCGACGATTCTTACCGCTTTGTCAACGGAGTGCTCGACGGCGTACGCAAGAGCCTGCAGGGAGCGGATGGTGAGCGGACGCAAAGCGTTTAGTCTGCTTGGGGGCGTCTGCCTCCTGGGCCTCGCCATTTCCCTGCCCCTCGCCGTTTCCCTTGTCCTGGCCGCCCGCTCGGCCGGCATTCCCCTTGTTTCGCTGTTTGGCGCCTGGGGCGGGGGCCGTTCTTCTTTTTCCCGGGCGCTTGACGAATATGACGCGCGGACGGCCGAAGATACGGCGATGAATTTCCGCGAACGAAACGCGCTGCTTGACGCGCTTGAAAAAAAAGCGGCCGATACCGGGAGCGCGCTTTCCGTCCTTAAGCGCCGCAGGCTGCTGGCCCGTTTTGCCGAAAGCGGGCGCGAGGCCTGGCTTGCCGCCTATGGGAAGGCGGCGCGCCGCGCCCGCGAGTCCTTTCCCTATTCCGCGCTTATCGGCGTTATGGCCGCCGACGCCCTGATACGCGAAAATCCCCATCCCCTGCCGCCGGAAAACGCCGCGGAACTGCGGGAAATTACGCCCCTTATAGCGGGAGGAAGCCTTCAGGATCTGGGGCTTGCCTTTTCGGTGTATTCGGGAATGATGGCCGATCCCGCTTCGGCCCTTGAACTGCCCCGCGAGCTTGTCACCCTGCTTGCTTCGCTGGCGTCGGACGGGGAGCGGGAACGCTACCTCGTGAACGCGGCGATCTGTACCCTGCTGGGCGGTGAAAAGGCCGAAGCCGGGGCCCGAATCAACGCGATTTTTGAGTCCCCGCCCCTTAACGACGATACCTACCGTTTTGGGGCCGAATATTACTACGATCACGGAAACTATTTGCAGTCCGCGATACTTTTTAATCACTTTAACGATGATTATTCGGCAGGCCGGCAGGGCGACGCCCACTGGCTCGGAGGCTTTTTGGACAGCGCCCGCCAGCTATGGGGAACGGTGGCGTTTAACCGCGCCGACGCCGATCCCGAACAGCTCAAAGTACGCTCGCGGCTTCTCTACAACCTCGCCTCTACTTCCGCCGATTCCTCTGAGGCGCGAAGCGCCCTGGAGCTGCTGTTTGCCCGGAACGCCGGCGAGGACGAAGGGCGTGTTTTCGCGGTAATCCGCTATTCGCGGCTGGCCGGCTTCCAGCGGGCAATCGCCATACTGGAGCAGGCCGGCCGTGAAAAGGAGAGCCTCTTCGATCTGGAGCTGGTCCGCCGGCGCTCCGAACAATGGAGCGTGGAGCGGACTATCGCGGAAACCTGGCTCCTCGTTAACCGTCACAGCGGCGACAGCCGTGTTTTTGAGTGGGCCGCATGGTACTTCGACTTTCAGCGCCGCTACGACGAAATGGCGCTGTTGCTTCGTGACGCCGGCATTAACCGCGCCGAAGGCCCCTGGTCGGCGATACACCGCGCCTATGCCCAGCTGCGCGAAGGCCTCGTTGACGAAGCGGAAAAAACCCTGCAAAGCATTGTTCGCGCGAACGAGCCGCCAGGACCGGTACGGCAGCCCCTCTGGCAGGCTTCCGCCGATCTGGGCCTGATCCTTGACCTTCGGGGCCGCCCCCTGGAGGCGCTCGAATGTTACGAGACGGCCATGGGCATTTTGGCCTCGACGGGCAGCCTTGCGGCGCGGAGCGAGGGGGCCGGCCCCTCACGGGAAATGCGCGACGCCTCGCGCATACAGTTCTTCATTGCCCGCGACTTCCGCGCCCTGGGGCGGGAGGCGGAAAGCCGGCGGGTTTTGGAATACGCGCTGGATCTGGACCTGGAAAACCTCGACGCCTCCCTGGAACTGCGCCGCCTTGCCGCGCGTGGTTTTTGACGGCTTGACGCTCAGGCGCTAATTTTTTATATTAGTATCAATCGAAATATTTCTAATTCATCAGGAGGAACCTATATGAAGGTTAAACCCTTGGCAGACCGTGTCATTGTCAAGCTTGAGAAGAACGAGGCAAAGACCGCCGGCGGGATTATCATTCCCGACACAGCCCAGGAAAAGACCCAGCAGGGCGTCATTGTCGAAGTCGGACCTGGCACCGAAAAAGAAAAGATCACCGTAAAAGCCGGTGACAAGGTGATGTACGACAAGTATGCCGGTACCCAAATTAAAATTGACGGAGTTGATCACCTAATCCTCAAAATGCAGGATGTGGTAGCCGTCATCGAATAGGCGCCAAAGGACGTTGCGGCGGTAAACGGGACAAATACCGTTTACCGCCGCAGATTTTGGGTCAAAATGACCCGTCTAAAGGCCTGTTTTATCCATTTGGGTCAGGATGGCGCAGTCGCCCTTGTACAGGGTGTTTTTGCGCTTTGCCCGTCATAAGGGCGCGTTTAGCTAATTCCTTATACTATAACGAATTACAATTTTTTCTCTATTCGGCCATACTTGGCACGGTTCTTGCATGTATATAAGTGAAGAGGTAATGATAGTTTCCGAATCGTCCGGGAAAGTATATTACCTGTCGGAATACTTAAATAGGCCGCCCGTGCGTTCTATTCGTAAGTGAAAACAGTGGAGGCAATATGACCGCGACTAACGTCAAGAAAACCGTAGTAAACGATGAAAACACCCTGGCGATCTATCTGCGGGAGATTAACCGGATTCCTCTCTTGACCAGGGAGGAAGAAGACAAGTGCGCCCGCGAGGCGGCAAAAGGCAGCATGACGGCCAGAAACCGTCTGGCCAACGCCAATCTGCGCTTTGTGGTGAATGTGGCCAAAAAATATCAGGGACAGGGAATTCCCCTGGAAGATCTGATCGGCGAAGGCAACTTCGGACTGCTTAACGCGATCAAGCGTTATGACGTTGAGAAGGGCTATCATTTTATCTCGTACGCCGTCTGGTGGATCAGGCAGGCGATACTCAAGGCGATCTGCGAAAAGTCCCGCATGATCAGGCTGCCCCTTAACCGCGCCAACGAGCTGGTTCAGATCGAAAAAGCCCGCAAAATGGTACAGAACAACCCCGAATCGGAAGTAAAGGAAGTGGCCCGTCTTCTCGAGATGGATCCCCGGCATGTGGAAGATCTGATCAATATTTCCCGCGACATGGTTTCTCTGGAAAATCCGCTCTACGCGGAAAAAGATTCTTCCAGTCTGGGTGACTTTGTGGAAGCCTCGAACTATGAGGCCCCCGAAGATGAGGTTATGGGGCGCGTGCTTCACGATGATATTGAAAGCGTGCTCGACACCCTCGAACGGAAAGAAGCGGATGTTATCCGTTACCGTTTCGGGCTGGGCGAGGAAGCGCCGCTCTCCCTTAAGGAAATCGGCGACCGTTTCAACCTGACCAAGGAAAGGATACGGCAGATAGAAAAAAACGCCCTTAAACGCTTGCAGCACCCCGCAAGACGGAGTATGCTGGAGTCCTATGTAGCGTAACTAACCGCGTAAAGGGCGGTATGCCCGGGACTACACCATGGATTACGAAAAGTTTACGATCAGGGCCCAGGAGGCCGTAAACGAGGCGACCGCCATCGCCCAAAAAAACGATCATACACAGGTGGAGGTGGAACACCTCCTCAAAGCCCTGCTTGAACAGGACGATGGCATCGTCCGGTCTCTTATCGAAAGGATAGGGGCCGGTGTGGATCAGATTGAACAGGATACGGACCTGCTTATTTCCGCCGTACCCAAGGTGTACGGAGAAGCGGCCCAGCTGTACTATTCCGCCGCGACCGGAAAGGCGCTCGCCAAGGCGGAAGCCGAGGCGGCCGCCCTCAAAGACGAATATGTTTCCACCGAGCACATTCTTATTTCCATCGCCTCGAGCGAGGGAAAGGCCGGCAGTCTTTTAACCAGGGCGGGCGTCAACAAACAGGCGATACTCGCGTCGCTCAAACAGGTCCGGGGCAACCAGCGGGTTACCGATCAAAATCCCGAAGAAAAGTACCAGGTCCTCGATAAATACTGCCGCGACCTGACGGCCCTGGCCCGTCAGGAAAAACTCGATCCGGTGATCGGCCGTGACGAGGAAATCCGCCGCGTCATGCAGGTGCTTTCGCGGCGCACCAAAAACAATCCCGTCCTTATCGGCGAGCCCGGCGTCGGCAAGACGGCCATTGCCGAGGGACTTGCCCGCCGCATTGTGGCGGGCGACGTACCCGAAGGCCTCAAGGGAAAAAAACTCCTTGCGCTGGATTTGGGCGCGCTGGTAGCCGGCGCCAAATTCCGCGGTGAATTCGAGGAGCGCCTCAAAGCGGTGATCCACGAAGTCCAGTCTTCCGACGGCCGGATCATTCTCTTTATCGACGAACTCCACACGCTGGTCGGCGCCGGCGCGGCCGAAGGGGCCACCGACGCGAGCAATCTTCTTAAACCGGCGCTGGCGCGCGGTGAACTTCGCTGTATCGGCGCGACGACGCTGGACGAATACCGCAAGCACATCGAAAAGGACGCCGCGCTTGAGAGGCGCTTTCAGCAGGTCTACACCCCCGAGCCTTCGGTGGAAGATACCATCGCCATTTTGCGGGGACTGCAGGAACGCTACGAAGTGCACCACGGCGTGAGGATCAAGGACGAAGCCCTGGTGGCCGCCGCCGCCCTGAGCGACCGTTACATTACCAGCCGTTTTCTTCCCGACAAGGCCATCGACCTTGTGGATGAAGCGGCGAGCCGGCTCAAGATGGAGCTGGATTCGCGGCCTACGGAACTTGACAAGCTTGAACGCAAACTGCTGCAGCTTTCCATTGAAAAACAGGCGCTCTCCCGTGAGGAAGATTCCGCTTCGAAAGAACGCCTTGGCAAGCTGGAAAAAGAGATTGCCGAAACCGGTTCCGAACGGGACGCGATGAACGCCCGCTGGGAAGGCGAGAAAAAAGACATACAGAAGATCCGCGAAATTAAACAGCAGATCGAAGAACTTAAAATCGAAGAAACCCGCTGGGAACGCGAGGGCAATCTTTCCAAAGCGGCCGAGGTCAAGCACGGCCGGATTCCCGAGGCCCAGAAAAAACTCAAGGCCCTTACCGACCAAATAGAAAAGAAGCGGGTGAGCGCTGCGGGAAACGCCGGCGCCCTGCTTCGCGAGGAAGTGAGCGAAGAGGATGTTGCCGCCGTGGTGAGCGTCTGGACGGGCATCCCCGTATCAAAGATGCTGTCCGGCGAACTGCAAAAGTTCCTGGACCTTGAAAAGGTCCTGGAACAGCGGGTAGTGGGGCAGGATTTCGCCGTTACCGCCGTGGCCGACGCCATACGCCGGAACAAGGCGGGCCTTTCCGACGCGGGCCGCCCGCTGGGGAGTTTTCTTTTTCTGGGACCCACCGGCGTAGGTAAAACGGAATTGGCAAAAACACTGGCGGACTTTTTGTTCAACGACGAAAAGTCCCTTACCCGCATCGACATGAGCGAATACGGCGAAAAACATTCGGTAAGCCGCCTTATCGGCGCGCCGCCGGGCTATGTCGGTTACGAGCAGGGCGGCCAGCTTACCGAAGCGGTGCGCCGCCGCCCCTACAGCGTGATCCTTTTTGATGAAATCGAAAAGGCCCATCACGATGTGTTCAATGTGTTTCTCCAGGTTCTTGACGACGGCCGCCTTACCGATGGACAGGGCAGGGTGGTTGATTTTAAAAACGTGATCATCATCATGACCAGTAACCTCGGCTCCGATTTGATCCTTGAGGCAAAAAAACAGGAAGACCTGAAAACGGCCCTTACGGAATTGCTCAAGCAGAGTTTCCGCCCCGAGTTTTTAAACCGCATTGACGAAACGGTGATCTTTAACCG
>JAITBL010000138.1 GCA_031283575.1 Treponema sp.
GGATACTGGGCGGCCTTGATTTGGAAGCGGCTTCCGGCGCGCTCCTTGCGCTGGGACTTTTCGGAAAAGAAGAAGAAAGCCTGTATCCGCTTGTTTCACGGCTGCAGTCCTTTGGTGAATTGCCGGAGCGAAATTGTTTTGAATATTTTGCCTCGGGCCTGGCCTGCGCCGCCGGCCGTGTTGACGATAAGTATTTAGGCCGCAGTACGGTAAAACTTACGGCGAGAATTTTTCACAGCTTTATCAACACGCTTGAGGCGGACATGCTCTACCCTGGCGAGACGCTGATCAAGCTGCTGGAACTTACGCGGCGGGAAGAGGGCAGTTCGGATTTTGCCGGATATTTGTCCGTCCTGCCTTCGCCCCGCGTCCTGCTTGACGCCGCCTGCGCCGCGGGGCTGCTCGCGGGAAAGGACCCCTACTGCCTCCCGCTGCCCGCCGTGCGGGCAAAGACCCAGGTGATCGCCGTCGACTCGGGTTTTTCCTGCATTCTGTATCCGGAGATTGCTTTCAGGGACGCGCTGGAGCTGGCGTTTTTTTGCGATCCGGCCGAAACAAACGCCCACGGCGCGCCGCCCGTGAATGGTTCCCTTCAGCCGGTCGTACGTTTTAACATTACGCGGGATTCGGTTGTCCGCGGAATGGATTGGGGCTGCACCGCAAAAAGTATTTTTGATCTGGTGGACAGGCTTTCCGAAGGCAAAGCCGGCGAGGCCCTCAAGTGGAATCTGGAAGACTGGGAAAAACGCTATCAGGAAATTTCCCTGTGCGAGGGCGCGGTACTTACGCTTTCGGGCGATCGCGCCTATCTTGCCGAAAGCGCCCTTGCGGGAATGATTGCCCGCCGCCTTGGCGAAGGAGTGTATCTGCTCAAGGTTGATTTGGAAAAGGCGGCGGCGGCGCTGGCGAGCGCCGGCGTTGACGTTGTTTCGCGGCCCCGCGCGCGGGAACATGACGGCGAATACGGCTTTGCCCCCCTGGAAAGCGGCCTTCCCGCATACGCGGCCGCTTCGCGCGGGGTAAAATCCGCCGCCGAAAAAACCGGCGGCGAAGCGGAAGAAGCGCTGCGAAAATTCCGCGATATGCTTGCGGGGATGAAGCTTGGTAAACAGGAGCGCGAGGAACTTGAGGCGCGGATTGACCGCCGTATTGTGGTAAGCGAATCCCAGCTGCAGGATACCAGCATCCGCTACGAAAAACTCGAGGCGCGTTCCCTTGATTATGTGGGAAAAAGTTCGATTGCCCGCCAGGCCCTTGCGACCGGCTCGCTGATTGAGGCAACGTGGAACGCCTCGGGCAGGGAACAAAAATGTTTAGGCGTACTGGAAAGCCTTGACAAAAAGGGCGGTGAACTGGTTCTGGTTCTCAAGCCCCGCGCGGGCGGAGATGCGGTGAGCATCCCCCTTGGAAAGATCGGCCTTTTGCGGCGGATCAAACAATCTATTTTTGGAGAATAATATGCCCCTCTTGCCATTCGCGAATCAGGGCGATGAATCCCGCCAGGATAAACTGGCGGTGCTTATTGACGCCGACAATACCCAGGCGGCGATCATCGAAGGCCTTTTGGCGGAAGTTGCCAAATACGGCGTGGCCAGTGTCAAACGGATTTACGGCGACTGGACGAGTACGCACCTGCGTTCGTGGAAAGAAAAATTGCTCGATTACGCCATTCAGCCGATTCAGCAGTTTTCGTACACCACGGGAAAAAACGCCACCGACTCGGCGATGATTATCGACGCGATGGATTTGCTGTACAGTGAAAAGCTTGACGGCTTCTGCGTCGTCTCAAGCGATTCGGACTTTACCCGCCTTGCCTCGCGGCTGCGGGAAAGCGGGCGGCGCGTCTACGGCTTTGGCGAAAAGAAAACCCCGCGCGCGTTTGTTTCGGTCTGCGATAAATTTATCTATACCGAAATTTTGCGGGACACTCAGGACGATGAGGACGAAACAAAACCCGCCGTAAAACCACGCCGTGACTTTAAGGGCGACCGCAAGCTGCTCAAGCTGCTCCGCGATACCGTGGAGGATCTGGCCGATGATTCGGGCTGGGCATACCTTGGCGGAGTGGGGCAAAAGATAACCCTGCGTTCCAGCGAATTCGATCCCCGCAACTATGGCTTTCGCAAACTCGGCGATCTCTTCCGCGCCATACCGCAGTTTGAAACGGAAGAACGCCCCCAGGAGCACGGTTCGGGCCGCCAGGTCTACATCAGGTGGCGCACCCGTAAACGGGTATAGGCGGGCAAGCGGAGTCAGTCAAGCCCGCCTTTTTTTCCAAGCCCGATAAAGTAGGTTTCAAAGGATGTCCCCCGGCAGACCGAAGGTTTAAAACTCCTGGCGTTTTCAAATAATCCGCGCATGCGCGCGAGCAGGCCGGCGGTTTCCCCGCCCTGAAACACCTTGACGACGAGGCTGCCGCCCGTGTCAAGGCGCGGGGCATAGTCCAGCGCCGCTTCGGCAAGGGCCAGCGACCGCTGGGTGTCCACGGTACGGTTTCCGGTGGTAACGGGCGCCGCGTCGCATAAAACAAGAGAGTAGGGGCCGGCCCGTACCAGCGCGTCACGGACGGGCGCTTCGGTAAAATCACCCTGAATAAAAAAAAAGTTGCCGCCGTCAAAAAGTCCCGCGTCATCGCGCCGTGACAGCGGCGCGAGATCGGCGGCGGCAAGAAAGCCGCTTTCCGCGCCGTCTTTTTTTTCCTCGCGCCGCGCCGCGCCGCGGGACCGCGCGCGCGCGGAAAACAGCCGCAGCACATAGAGGCTCCAGCTCCCCGGCGCGGCCCCCAAATCGAGGACGCGGGCGCGCGTTTTTACAAGGCCGAATTTTTCGTCCATTTCGCGGAGCTTGTATACCGAGCGGGCCGGATACCCTTCTTTCTGCGCCTTGAGGGACCAGAAGTCGGGCTTTTTGTAAGTTGTCACGCTTTCAGAGTACCAAAAAACGGCGCGTATTCCCAGATATTCCGCGAATGTGCGGAATTCCCGCTGTAATTGTTTGTCAGGCAAGGAATTAGCCGATTCCTTGCCTGACAAATTCAAATCGGTGGTGTATATTAAAAGTGCATGCGGTACGAATATTCCGAACGGCTCGAAAAGATCGAAGCGATCCTTGACCCCTGGCTTCCCGCGGCGCCGGACGCGGCGTGGATGCAGAGCGTGTTTCCCGGGCTTGCGCTAAAGGGCGGGTGTTCCCGTCCGCTTACCGCTCCCCCGCGAGAGCTTCTGGAACGGGGCGGAAAACGCTGGCGGCCCCTGCTTTCGCTTTTGGTCTGCGAGGCTCTGGGCGGCGCCGAAGCGGTTTTGCCCCTGCTTCCCCTGGTGGAGTTTCCCCACAACGCAAGCCTCATCCACGACGACATCGAAGACCATTCGGCCCGGCGGCGGGGAAAAGCGGCCCTGCACCTCATTTACGGGGAGGATACGGCGATCAATTCGGGCGCTTTTCTCTACTTTTTGCCTCTTGCCTGTCTGGAAGCCTGGGACGGGGAAGCGGAGGCCAGGAATGTGATCTGGGCGCTTTGGGCCCGTCATATGCGCGCGCTTCACCTGGGTCAGTCGATGGACATCGCCTGGCACCGGGGTGAGGGGCTTCCATCTTTGTCTGAATATGAAACGATGTGTTCCCTCAAAACCGGCTGTCTCGCGCGTTTTGCCGCGCTTTTGGGCGCCGAAACGGCCCTGGGGCCCGGGACGGCCTTGGGGCCCGGGAGCGAAGCGGAGATCGCCGCCAGTGCCGCGGAAAAGCTCGGGGTGGGCTTTCAGATTTTGGACGATGTCAAAAATCTGACTACGGGCCTTCCCGGCAAGCAGCGCGGCGACGATGTCGTTGAGGGAAAGATGAGCCTTCCCGTGCTGTACTTTGTGTGGGGCTCAGGTGAGGGCGCTTCCGTACCCGGCGCGGACAGGCTTGCCCTCGTCCGCCGCTGTTTTGCCGCCGCCCGTTCGGGCGGGACGGGCGTTCCCGAAGTGGAAGAGCTGATTGCGGCGCTGGACCTTTCGGGTTCGATTGAGGCGGCCTCGAATCGGAGCCGCGCTCTTATCGGCGAAGCGTCTGACGCGCTGGCGGCCCTTCCGGCGCGGGACCCCTGCGCGGGAAGGCTGCTTGCGGGGCTGCCCGCCCTGCTTCAGTAAGCGTAGGGAGTTATTTGGTGCTTGAAGCGGAAATCTGGGGAATGGCGGATGCTTCGGACGGAAGCATGATCTTTATACGGCCCCTCGATCAGGAAATAGCCGTTCCGATTTTTATCGGCCGCTCCGAGGCGCAGGCCATTGTCGCGGGTTTCAGCGAAGCCGGCCTGCCGCGGCCCCTTACCGTTGATCTGATGATAAGTTTTGTCCGTCACGCGGGCTATGTCCTTAACCGCGCCGAGATCAGCAGCCTCCGCGATAATACGTTCTACGCGCGGGCGGTTTTTTCCCGTACGGAGGCCGATAAAAACGGCGGGGACGAAGCTGAACTGGTACTCGACGCCCGCCCTTCGGATGTCCTTGCCCTGGCGGTGCGGAGCAAAAGCCCGCTTTATATTGCCCGCGAAGTGCTTGACGAGGCGGGCATTCCCACCGAGGATCTGGCCCCCGGGAACAGCGGCGAAGAGCGCCGCATGCTCCTTCAGGCCGAACTGGACGAAGCGGTCGAGGCCGAAGACTATGAACGCGCCGCGCGGCTGAGGGACATGATCATCCTGCTTGATCAGGATAAAAGCCCCTAAGCAGCCTGTTTTTTAAGCGGCGATACGGGCCACGCGGGCCAAAGCGGCCTGTACGGATGACCCCTTTACAAAAATTCGGAAAGGCGCTAAAATAGTTTATTATTTAACCGATAACTATAACGATCGGAGTTATTATGCAGTTATTCAAAATAAACAGCGAAATTGGCCGGAGACTTATCTTGCCTTTTGTCGTGTTGGTCCCGTTCCTCATTTTCTTTGCCGTACAGGCGGAGTCTTCCGGCCCTGCCGCGGCGGGGGACGGGATAGGCGGCCGGGAAAGCGTTATTACTGCCGAAACCGCGTCCCTGGAAACGGAAGGCCTGTTGGAGCCGGAGGAATTCTCCCAGCCCCGCATGCTGCTCTTTTCATCCTATACGATAAAGAAGGGCGACGTATTGAGCGAGGTTTCCCGTCAGTTCGGCCTCAATGACGGCACCCTTATATCGGTTAACAGCATCAAAAATACAAGAAATGTCTCGATAGGGCTGGTTCTCAAGATTCCCAATCAGGACGGTATCACCTACACGGTTAAAAAAGGCGATACGATTGCGTCCATCGCGGCAAAAAACAAGATAGAAGTTGAAGCCATAAAAATTGTCAATGAATTATTTTCAGATCAGATTACCCCCAATACGGCGCTCTTTCTCCCCGGCGCGGTGATGCCCAGGGTGGAAGAGCAGGAGATCAACGGCGATCTCTTTATCTGGCCGGTCCGGGGACGGCTTACCTCGTTCTACGGATACCGCCGCAGTCCTTTTACCGGCGGACGCTCCTTCCACGCGGGGATAGATATTGCCGCGTTCCAGGATACGCCGATCAAGGCGGCCATGGCGGGGCGGGTTCACAGTATAGGCTGGGATAACACCTACGGTAACTTTGTCGTGATTACCCATCAGGGCGGTTATCGTACGCTCTACGGACACATGAGCAAAACCGCCGCGCAAAACGGCGCGTATGTCAATGTAGGCGATGTCGTCGGTTATGTGGGCAGTACCGGCCAGAGCACCGGTCCCCACCTGCATTTTACCGTTTACAAGGACGGCGCCACGATCAATCCCCGGCCGCTGCTCCTGCGCTGACGACAATCCTCCGCCCGCAGGGGCGCTACGCTTCAATTTGTTGACGAGGCCCGCGCCATGGCAAAGCCGTGACATGGGCCATTCTTTTTGTTCGTGAGGTTCGTGGTAAAACAGACAACCAGTTTAATATAACCACGAACCACGCGAACAGCACGAACGGGTTCATCGCGCAGGGGAAGAATATTTAACCGCAAAGGCGACGAAGGCGAAAAAGGGAAAGATAGGGAAAGAAAGTACTAGGCCTTTTTTTCAAAGTGTGAAAATTCCATCGTAAAAGTAGCGCGGCCCTGACTGACGCTGCGGAGCGAGGTCATAAAGCCGAACATTTTTGCCATGGGGGCGGCGGCTTTGACCTGATCGATACTGCCCTTGGAATCCATGCTGAGCACCTGTCCCCCCCGCTGGGTCACAAGGCTCATCACGTCGCCCACCGATTCCTTGGGCGAAAAGAGATCGACGGCCATGATCGGTTCAAGCAGTACCGGGTCCGCTTCGCGGGCGGCGTTGTCAAAACCCAGGGAAGCGCAGGCTTCAAAGGCAAACTCGCTGCCGCAAAGATCGGAGTATTCGATGCCGGTAACGGTTACGCCTATGTCGATGCAGGGATACCCCAGCGCAATGCCCGAAGCCAACGCGCCGTCGATGCCCCGTTCGATGGCGGCGAGTATTTCGTCGGGAACGGCGTTTTTGTTTTTGGCGGCGCAGCTGTAGCGGTTGCCGCTGCCCCGCGCCAACGGTTCAATTTTTAGTGAAAGCGCGGCGGCGTTTTCCCTGCCGGCAATGACGCGCGAAAAATTTTCTTTTCGCTCAACAATTTTACTGATCGATTCGCGGTAGGTAACCTGGGGGTTTCCCACCCGCGCCGAAAGTTTATAGTCTTTAAGAATTTTTGTTACCAGCACGTCAAGGTGAAGTTCCCCCATACCGCTGATAATCAGCTGGCCGGTTTCATCGTTTTCCCGCGCGGTAAAGGTGGGATCTTCTTTGGACAGAATTTCCAGAATTTCCTTGAGTTTTTCTCCTTCGGAAATGGTCTTGGGTTCGAGGCTTACCGAAATTACCGGTTCGGGAAACTGCATCTTGTCAAGGAGCACGGGCCAGCCTTCGCTTCCGATGGTATCGCCGGTCTGGGCAATCTTCATCCCAATCATTACGCCGATGTCGCCGGCGGAAAGGGCGTCCAGCGGCTCGCTCTTGTTCGAATGCATGCGCAGTATGCGGTTTACCCGCTCGCGTTTGCGTTTGCCGATATTGTACACGGCGGCGCCGGGTTTAAGGACGCCCGAATACATCCGCACATAGCAAAGGCTCCCCGCCTCCCTGTCGTTCTGTATCTTGAAGACAAGGCCCAGCGGAACGCCCGACGGATCGCAGGGAACGTCAACGCTTTCTTCTTTTTTCAGGTGATGTCCCACGGCGGGCGGAACTTCGTCGGGAGCGGGCAGATAGTCGATTACGGCGTCAATGAGCGGCTGCACTCCCCTATTGCGCCGCGAAGCGCCCGCAAACACGGGAAGAAGTTTTCGGGTGAGCACCGCGGATCGAAGTTCGGCGCGGATCAGATCCGGCCTGATTTCTTCGCCGGCAAGATATTTTTCGGTCACCGCGTCGGAGACCGACGAAAGCGTGTCGATAAGTTTTTCACGCCATGTTTTCGCTTCCTTTTCCCGCTCCGCGGCTATGGGAACGCGCGTTACCGTTTCGCCCTCGCTTCCGTCAAAGCGCACTTCTTCCATGGCCATTAAATCTATCACGCCATCAAAGGAATTTTCTTTTCCCAGAGGAATTTGCAGGGCGATGATTTTAATGCCAAGCTTTTCTTCCGCGTCCGCAAGCACCTGGCAGTAATCCGCGCCCGCGCGGTCCATTTTATTGACATAAGCGATGCAGGGCACGCGGTAACGCTCGGCCTGACGCCACACGGTTTCGGTCTGGGGTTCGACTCCCTTGACCGCGTCAAGTATTATCACCGTCCCGTCAAGTACGCGCAGCGATCGCTCAACTTCGGCGGTAAAATCGACATGCCCCGGAGTGTCGATAATATTGATCTTAAAGGGCTCCTTATCATCGGGGCCGCGCTTCCAGTAGGTTGTGGTGGCGGCGCTCTGTATGGTAATACCCCGTTCCTGTTCCTGTTCCATCCAGTCCATGATCGCTTCGCCGTCATCCACCTCTCCGATGCGGTGGCTCTTTCCGGTGTAGAACAGAATTCTTTCCGTAGTGGTGGTTTTACCCGCGTCGATATGGGCCATAATGCCGATGTTGCGCATCAAACCAAGATTCATAAGGGTATTGTAACCTTTTGCCCGCCGGTATTACAATGGGCCATGAACGATTCACTTTCTTATGTTATGGTGACTCCCTATACGATTGCCAAAAGCAGAACCGGCGGGGTTATCGCGCGTCTTCTTTCACAGCTCGATCTGGAACTCGTGGGCGCGCAGATGGTTGCCCCCAGCGCTTCCTTTGTCAAAGCCTATGCCGACCTGCTGCGCGAACAGAAGGCGCCCCTGCTCTCCGATTATGTGGAGCAAAATCTTTTTTCGTTCGGAAGATCCCACCGTACCCTGCTCCTTCTTTTTAAGGGCCGCGATCCCTGCGCCAAACTCTCCGATATTGTCGGCGCAATCTACGCGGAGAACCGCAGCATCGAATCGCTCACCGGAGAAACAATCCGCGACACCTACGCCGATCTTATTGTCGATGCCAACGATCCTTCAAAAGTAACTTACTTTGAGCCGGCGGTGCTTACACCCCGGAATGAAATTCACGCGGCAAAAGAACTTGCGTTGATCAGGGATTTTCTCGTCGACCAGCCCAACATTGTCTCGAACATCAGTTATCCCGATCCTTCCAAAATCGAAAAAACGCTGGTCATTCTTAAACCCGACAACTGGGCTTACGCTTCGGGCAAGCCCGGAACGATCATCGACATGTTCTCGCGCACCGGCATGCGCATTGTTGGAATGAAGATTCACCAGTTTACCCTGGAACAGGCCCTGGAATTTTACGGGCCGGTGGAATCGGCCCTCAAGGAAAAGCTGGCGCCCATCTTCGGCAAAAAAGCGGCGGATGTTCTGGAACGGGAATTCGACATCAAGCTGAGCGCCGAAGTTACCGGCGCCATTACCGAAAGTTTCGGCAAGGAATACGCCCGCAGCCAGTTCCGCGACATTATTGAGTTTATGTCGGGACGCCGTCCCGGAAACGAGGAAAAACAGGGCCGCGTCAAAACGATGATTCTTGTCTACGAAGGCGAAGGCGCCGTACAGAAGATCCGTGAAGTCCTGGGGCCCACCGATCCCCTCAAGGCGCCGGGCGGCACGGTACGCCGCGAGTTCGGCAGTAACGTCATGGTAAATACCGCCCACGCATCCGACTCCCACGAAAGTTTCGCGCGCGAACAGGCCATCGTGCGTATCAGCGAAAACAACCTGGCGGCCTTAATCAGCGAGTTCCTCGGCTGAAGTTCCGGACACGTCTTGTATTTCGAGCCGCGGCGTGTTAGTTTAGTACACGGGTCGTTTAGACTTTACGGATATTAAAGAGAGGAAGAAGAATATGCACCACAAAGGTGAGAGCTTTTCTTTCCTTCGTGCGCCTTTTGCGCCTTAGTGGTTAAAAATTCTTAAACAGTGCTTTGAGCTGTTACACGGTACTAGTAGATTGTAACATCTAAATAGCTGGACATAAGAAAAGAGAGGAGGAAGAATATGAACCACAAAGGGGGAACACAAAGGAAGACCGCTACGCGGTCAATCAGGGTGAGAGCTTTCTCTTCCTTTGTGTCCTTCGTGCGCCTTCTTTGTGGTTAAAAATTCTTAACAGTGCTTTGAGCTGTTACACGGTACTAGTTGGATCGACACGCTCGCTGGCTCGCGCGCTTTCTCTGGCCGGCGCCCTGAACAGTCTGTCGCGTACGGTGGATTTTTCGGGGCTACGGCGTGTTGGTTTAGTTAGTTGACACGCTCGCTGGCTCGCGTGCGTTCTTTTGCCGGCGCCCTGAACAG
>JAITBL010000147.1 GCA_031283575.1 Treponema sp.
TTGGGGCCTTTACCCCTTGATATACCCGCCCACAGGGGCAGGTTTTCCGCCTGAAATACGGACCATTCAAACGGACCGGCAATCTCTTTGAACTCACACTCAGGGTATTGAATAATAATTATATAGTCAACACTTACGGAATGTTGTCATAGAAAGCCAATCGTTTACGATAAGAGACTAAGATTGGCTTTTGTATGACAAATATCAGAGATATATTGGCCGTTAATCTGAAAGGATTCAGGCAGGCTCGTGGTTGGAGTCAGGCTTTATTGGCGGAAAAAGCTGAAACCTCAACGAGTTATATTGGAATGTTAGAGAATACCGTCAAATTTCCTTCGTCTGAAATGATACAGAAGCTGGCTTTTGCCCTGGGTATTGACCCAACCGACCTTTTTTCAAAGGAAATAGATCCTGTATCCACTATGAATAACTACCGGAAGGCGGCTTTAGAGGACATTTATGCGCTCCTGGGCCGCTTAATCAACGAAAAAATACAGGAACTGGACGAAAAAACCTGAGTAAAAAGGGTTTGGGCCGAAACTCCATAAGCGGTGGAAAAAACAGGGTTTTGGAACCGGCCCGGATCACAGGGTATCCGGCGAATCAAGCGCCGCGGGAAGGCGCATGGAAGTTTCGATATAACCCATACGCCGTTTTTTGACCGAAATATCCATTAAGACAAAGCCGTTTTCCTTGTCGATGCGGAAAGCGCGAATCGAAACAGGGTCCTGTTCGGAAAGCCCCGCCTCGTCGGCAATGGAACCCCGTATCACTTTTTTAATCATATACGGCGAAAAACGCCCCGCGGCCGGCGCCAGAATCATGCCGAAGAGCGGCGCCGCCATGCGCTCTTTGCTGTCGCGTTCGACGGCGTCGGCCAGCGGCACGTCGGGACGGGGCGCCGTCATTAAAACAACCGTGGTTGTTTTTTCGCCGTCGCTCAAGTCCAGGGCAAAAAGCTCGCCGGGCCTGGCGGGAAAGAGCGCGTCCTGCAGGGCGGGAATAAGGGCCCCCTGCGCCGCGCTGATTTTTTGGCCGTTAATTTTTTCGATAACAAGACCCTCTTTGAGCTGCAGCTCAAAGGCGGGCGTAAAGGGCGCCGCGTAAATAATTTCGGCTTTGGGGTCGGCCGTCGATCCCGTTTCCGCCACGGTAAGGCCGAACCAGGGCCGCTGGGCCCTGCCGCCGGCAAGCAGGGCCGGCAGCGCCGCCGCGAGCCTCTCGGCGGGAACGGCAAAGTTAAGGCCCTGAAACTGTTCGGTGCCGGCAAAGACAATTCCCACGAGCCGTCCGTCCCGGTCGATAACCGGTCCGCCCGAATTGCCGTGGTTCACCGCGGCGTCGATTTGGATCACGTCGCCTATCTGGAGAAAACGCCTGCCCAGAGCGGAAACAATCCCCTGGGTAACCGTTTTTTCAAGGCCGGCGGGCGAACCTATGGCGTAAACCGTTTCGCCCGCTTTCGGGATCACGCGATCCACCACGGGAAACACGTATTCGCTTTTGTAATCCGCCCTGATCAGCGCCAGATCCATGGCCTTGTCCCAGCCCACCACCCTGGCGCGGATCTGGGGACTGGAAGAATCGCCCATGCGGATGTAGGCGCGGGAATAGCCTTCGTAGGTGGGATCCACTTCGCTGGCAATCACATGGTAGTTGGTGATCAGCAGCCCCGACGAATCAACAAAAAAGGCCGAACCGAGTACGCGGTCGCGGTACGCCATACCCCGCTCGGCGCGCAGGCCGCGGTCGACGATGACGGTGGCGACGCCCTTTACCATATCGGCGACCGTGTCGGAACCGCCTGCATACTCCCGCATTTCCGGGGGGATTTCCTTTATTTCACCGGCGTTTTTTGCCGCGCGGTCCGCGGCCTCAAGAAAAAACGCCGCCGTTCGCCGCTGTTTTTGTTCGACGGCCCGCTCAAGAAAAGGATAAATGTCGTCAAAAGCGAGCGCTTCCATTTCGTGCGAACGCAGCGCCAGCAAAAACGCCTTGAGGTTTTCGCCCGCCGCAAGAGCTTCCACCGCTTCCGCCAAAATAATTTCACTCTCCGCGCCGGTATTTTCCACGGTAACGCC
This sequence comes from Treponema sp., assembly GCA_031283575.1. GTDB lineage: Bacteria > Spirochaetota > Spirochaetia > Treponematales > Breznakiellaceae > JAIRYT01. The sequence continues at coordinate 2,082 of JAITBL010000147.1, forward strand.
CAGGGCGGCAAGCGAGCGGGCAAGCGAGGCGGCGTCCTCCCAGCGTTTTTCGTCCAACGCCCGCGCCTGGGCGGCCCTCATGTTTTCAACAGCCCTGACGCGGTATCCTTCAAGCTGCTTCTCAAGCGCTTCGGTATAATCGGAAGCGTAACGGCTTTCGGGACCGTAAAGCGCCTTGAACACCGAAATAAGATGAATCGCTTTTGCCCCGTCGCTTTCAAGACAGTTTTCGATATCGCTCAGGCGGTATTCGCTGGTTGATTTGGGAGGCGCCAGTTTTTGTTCGGCGCTGGCGCAGGAAAAAAGCGCCGCCGCGAGCAGAACGCCCGCCGCGTTAATTTGCATTTTCGTCATCATTGACCGCCTTGTATTGTTTCCCTGATACCGTCTCTATCCAGATCCCAGGTCCTCAGCGTAGCGCCTTCGGAATTACGCAGTTCCGAATATTCATAAACGCCGTCGTTGTCCCCGTCGCGTTCATTGCGGATCAAAAGTTCGCCGTCCGACAAAAACCAGGTGCGCCGCGTTTCTTTTCTTCCGTCAAGATCCAGATCAATCAAACTTATTACGGCCCTGCCCAGGCGGTATTCGGTTTCGGCGGCTTCCCTGCCGTTTACGATTGTCCGCGATTTAACGGGCATGCTCCGCTCCAGTTCAATACGCTCCAGCCCGTTTTTAAATTCGGCGCTGGGCTTTTCCATCAACACCGAAGCGGAAAGCAGATTCCGCTCGCTCAAAAGCTGCGGCGCTTCCCGCAGCGGGTACATAAAAGAAGCGGAACGGGCGGAAGGCGGAACGAGCGGGGCAAAACGGAGCGGCGTGTAAAAAAAGTCCGCGGGACGGGGAATGTAGCGGGCCGCGGCAAGCTCCACGTGAAGGACCGCGGGATACTGCTCCCATTGTACCAGGGCGAAATCGACATCCGCCCCGCGCAGGGGCAGGAGAAGCGTCCCCGCGGAAGGAACGGCAATAACCGCCGAATCGGGAACTCCCCGCGCGAAATAAATCCGCCAGTCGTCGATCCGGTCCTGATCGGCGTCGAAAAAATACTCTTCGATCATGCCGCCGCGAAAAACGGTCCCGCCGTCAACAACCCCGTCGCGGTCCTCGTCTTCCTCGATAACAACGCTAAGGTACGAAAGATTTTGCCTGAACGCGTTCCGCGACGCCTCGTCGGGCAGTTCATCCCACACGGCGAGGAGCAGGTTTTTTCCGATACGGGACTGTTCGATTGCGGCAAAGAGTTCCGTCACCGCCCGTGTTCCGTCGACAAGGCCAAGGCGCAGGGCCGCGGGAATCGACGCGCTGTCGACATTTCCCGCCGCGCGGTAGGCGGCCACATAGCTTTGGGCAAGCTCGCGATCGATCATAAACGGAGACGCCAGCCAGGCGAGATCGGGATCGTCCGCAAGGAGCGCGGGAAGACGGCGGAGGCAGCTGTCCATAAGGGATGTTTCGGCCTGATTCCGCGGCGGCGCGTTCAGCGAAGCGAAATCAAAAAAAACCCTGAGAAAACGCGCGTCGCGGGGAAAGCTTGACAGGGCCCCTGTCAGGCGGGCGATAAATTCGGAACGTTCGCCCAATCCTTTGAGGGCGCGCAGCCGCCAGTAAACGGTATCGGCCGACCGGGGATCGCAGCTTTGCAGTACGAGGAGGGCCTCGCGGCAGCGGCGCAGTTCCACGAGCACGCGGGCTTCGAGCATGCGCGCCGCCTCGGCCGTATAGCGATCCCAGCGGTCCGTTTCGAGCGCCTGGCGGCAGGCGGCAAGGACGGCGCCGCGGCTGACGCCGGCGTTTTTGCGCCCCTCCATGTCACGGAGCAGCGCGAGCAGATAGGAAAGATCCGAAGAAGACGCGGCGTAATCGCTTCCCCGCTCCAGAGCGGCAAGCGCCCGCGCGGTACGGCCGCCGGAGATTTCACCTTCGGCCCAAACGATGTATTTTTGCGCAATGGCGGCGTCGCCAAAGACGCCGCTTTCTTCCCCGCCGGCGGGTAAAGCAAGCAGCAAAAAAACGAGCGGGAACGCGGCGTTTACTCCGTTTTTTCTCAATCATCCACCTTGCGCGATACGGGCGGGAAGGCCCAGCAGTTCCCGAACCTCGTCGTCGGACATGGTTTCCCGCGCCAGCAACGCGTCGGCCAGTTTTTCAAGTTTGTCCTTTTGTTTTTCCAGTATGTCACGGGCCTGTTCCATGGCGCCGTTTAAAATCTTTTTAATTTCCGCATCAATGTTCCGCGCTGTTTCTTCCGAATAATCCTGATGGCGGGCAATTTCTTTTCCCAAAAAGATCGGCGCTTCTTCTTTGCCGTAACTCACCGGACCTATCGTTTCCGACATGCCCCATTCGCAGACCATGCGCCGCGCCATGTCGGTGGCCTGTTCAAGATCCAGTTTGGTTCCCGTGGTGGTTTCACCATAGAAGATTTTTTCCGCGGTCCAGCCGCCGTAACAGATCGTGATACGGTCTTCGATCCAGCCCCGCGTGAGCGAATACGAATCCTCTTCGGGCAGGGAAAGGGCCATGCCCAGAGCCTGGCCGTGGGGAACGATCGTAACTTTGTGGAGCGGATCGGCGTCCTTGAGGTAATAGTGCAGCAGGGCATGGCCCGCTTCGTGGATCGCCGTCATGCGCCGTTCCTTGTCGCTCATTACCAGGGTCTTCCGCGCCACTCCCATCAGGACCTTGTCCCGCGCCTCTTCCATATCGCCCATGTTCACCGTTTCTTTGTCGCTGCGGGCGGCAAAGAGCGCCGCCTCGTTGATGAGGTTGGCGATCTGGGCGCCGCTCATACCCGGCGTGGCGCGGGCAACCCGCACCAGATCAACATCGGTTCCCAGGGGAATTTTACCGGCGTGAATTTTCAGGATCGCCTCGCGTTCCTTGATGTCGGGCATGGCGACCGACACCTGCCGGTCAAAGCGTCCGGGACGCAACAGGGCCGGATCGAGCACGTCCGGCCGGTTCGTGGCGGCAAGAATGATCACGCCGTCCTTTGAATCGAAGCCGTCCATTTCGACGAGTAACTGGTTCAGGGTCTGTTCCCGCTCGTCGTGGCCCCCGCCGTAGCCGGCGCCCCGCGTACGGCCCACCGCGTCAAGTTCGTCGATAAACACAATACAGGGAGCGCTGCGCCGGCCCTGCTCAAAAAGATCGCGGACGCGGCTCGCCCCGACGCCCACATACATTTCGACAAAGTCCGAGCCGGACATGTGAAAAAAGTTGACGCCGGCTTCTCCCGCTACGGCCTTGGCCATAAGGGTTTTTCCCGTACCGGGCATTCCCACAAGGAGCACCCCTTTGGGGATACGCGCGCCCATTTTGGTAAACTTTTGGGGATTTTTGAGGAAGCTTACCACTTCCTGCAGTTCATACTTGGCGTCCACCTGACCGGCGACATCGGCAAAGGTAACCTTTTTGCCTTCGTCATGGTAGCGCTTTGCCTTCGACTTTCCGAACTGAAAAGCCCGTGAACCGGCGCCCTGCATGTTCCGCATCATAAACCAGATAAAACCGATGATGAGGACCCAGGGTATGATTTCCATCATGATGCGCCAGGGGCTAAGACCCGCGGCCGCGCCGGTAACACTTACCCCGCGCATCGTAAGCGACGGCATCAGGGCGGGATCGCCGTAGGGGATCAGCGTTTTAAAGTGAAAATTCGTATCGTTATCGTCGCGGAGAATCCCGTCAATCGTGTTGTCGTCGTATATTTTAACGGCGGCAACTTCATCCTCGTCCAGATAGCGCAGAAATTCCGAATAGGGAATTTCCTTTACGGGAGTCGATTCGGTCCTGAAAAAATAGGCGATAAAAAGGCCCGCCATGACCAAAAAAAAGAAGAGGGCAAAACGGTTGGGGCCGTTTTGTATCATCATCGGCTTTTGGGGCCGGTTCGGCTGCGTACTCAAATTCTCTCCTCGTTACCGGTAGACCGCGAAAACCCATTCACCGCCGGCTTCCTGGCGCGCTTCTATGGTACAGGTTTTAAGCTTATAGATTCCGGGCTTTTTAATCAACACCGAAAAACCTTCGATTAAAGTCGGCCGCTCCACGCCCGCAGAAGCGCGCGAACCGGCGAGCGCGGTATGCGATGATGCGGCGCGGCGTGGGACCCTGCAAATGCCATTGTCCGCCGAAAAAAACTTCGGGTCCCCCTCCGCTTCTTCTTTATGTAACGCGCCCACAGAAGCGCGCGAACCGGTGAGCGCGGTATGCGATGAAGTGAACGCTTCGCGCTCCGGCGTTTCCGTGCCGGAACACGGGGCGGAAACGATGATCGTGCCCCGCTTCCGCTCAAGGCGGAAGCCCTTCCCCAGATCAACGGCTTTTTCGCCCCGCAAAAAACGCCGGCACAAATCACGCGGAACGCGGCCGCCGCCAAGCCGGTTACAGGCGCGGAACAGGGTTTCTTCCGCGCGGATCAGGGGCATGGCGGCAAGATCTGACTCCGCGATGACGACGGCTTTCGTACCCGCGCCGGCCTCCGGAATATACTCCGTTTCCACGGCCAGGGCGTCCGCCGCCAGGCCCTGGGTTTCCCAGAGCCTGAGCAGCGGCTTGCGCCAGTGGGGAAACTCCGTATCCAGCAGGGGAACGAGTTTGGCCCGTACGCGGTTACGGAGATAGCGCGTGTCGGCGTTGGAAGCGTCACAGCCGCAAGTTATGCCGCTGTCCGCCAGATAGGCGAGGACTTCGGCGCGGCCGAGGGCGGCAAGAGGCCGTACAAGGCCGCGGCCCCGCGGCCGCATGGCGCCAAGTCCCGCGGGTCCCGCGCCGCGCAGTACGGCCATGAGTACATTTTCGAGCACATCATCGCGGGTATGGGCAAGCGCCAAAACCCAGGTTCCGCCCAGACGCTTTTTTTCCGCGCGGAAGGCTTCATGGCGAAAGCGTCTGGCCGCCGCCTCCATGCCCGTGTGATGAACACGGGCATATTCGGCAACGCGGCCGGCGGGGATTGTTGTTACCGTCAGGGGAATCCCGCGGGCGGCGCAGAGAACACGGGCCGATTCCTCATCGGCCGCACACTCCGCGGCGGAACGTATACCGTGATTGACATGGACGGCGGACAGCGCGCCGATTTTCCCGGCGGCCCTGAGCGCCGCCAGGGCGGCCGTCAGGGCGCTTGAATCGGCGCCGCCCGAAAGGGCCGCCACATACCGCGCGGATGAAGCGCCGGCGCTGTCCAGGGCGGCAAGCGCGGCGGCCTCAAAAGGATGCATGCTCCGCGGCTATTTCTTGTCGCCTTTGTCGGACTTTGTTTCCGCGGCGCTTCCGGCGGCGGCCTCGACGACGCCTTCGGCGGCGGCGGCTTCTTCAGCGGCGGGGGCGGCTTCGGCCTTGGCAAATTTCACCAGCGCCACGACCTGATCGGCGTTGGAGATCAGCTTGACGCCGTTTCCAAGCTCAAGATCGCGTACGTGGATAGACTGGTTCACTTTAAGACCGGCAATATCGACGTCAAGCCGTTCGGGCAGGTCCGCGGGCAGACATTCCACTTCGATATCGTGAAGAGGCGTCTCAAGAATTCCGCCCTCACGGACACCTACGGGGTTGCCGTGGATATGGAGCGAAACATGGGCCCGCAGCAGGGTATTGCTTTCGATTTCGTAAAAGTCAACGTGAAGTATGCTGCCGTCCCTGATATCCCGCTGGGTATCCTTGACAAAGGCCTCGTGAATCCGGCCCGCGACATCCACCTTGACGATGGTACTTTCGGAAATGCCCCTGACGCTGTTCATAAAATCTTTCGCGTCAAGATCAATGGAAACGGCGGCGCTCTTGCGTCCGTAGATAACCGCGGGAATCCGGCCCGCCCTCCGGAGTCTTTTGGAATCTCCGGAACCGCTGCCCGCCCTGCTTTGGGCGGCAAAAACTACCTGGCTCACTTATGTTTCTCCTCTATACTATCTAACTGTCTAACTGTCTATCTATGAACTATACTAAAATCCCTGGTCAGCGGCCCAAACCCTTCGAATCCTGTCGTCGACCTCCTGTCTCCTCACTCCAGGCCGGGGTTTGGTCCTGACGGGGCCGTCCATGGCCCCTTTTCTTCCCGCCTGGTCAGCGGACCTAACCCTTCAAATCCCGCGGTCCCAACTTTGTTGGGACGACAGGATTCGAACCTGTGCATGCCGGAGCCAAAACCCGGTGGCTTACCACTTGCCTACGTCCCAGTGGCTTGGACATAACCAAGCCATTTGATTATAGCGAGACAGGGGGAGAAGGGCAAGCAGTCGGATGGGGGCGCACGGTATAGCACCGCGCCGGAAAGCGTTGCGTCTGGTTCGTATGATCCGAAGCATGGACCCCAGTAAAACGGAACCTGAAAGCGCCTTTTCGCCTTATGGACCGCGGGTCCTTGCAAGTTAGGCTGTAAGCCTAACTTGGACAATTAAACCTTCGGTTTAATTGCAGACGCCGGACCCCGCGCCCTTTCACAAATCGGCGACAAGGCCCCTTTAGGGACTTTTCTTCAACATAAACATTTATTGGGGTATAAGGCGCCTTACTGTGTTTTTGCCGGACGGTAACATTTGCGGGCGCCACGCCATGCTACATCAGATGGTGAAGCCGCGCTCACTTGTTCGCGCGCATTTCCTGGGCGCACGCCGTGTTACCTATGTTTGCAAGTTGCGCTCAAGGGCCCCTATAGCATTTTCCCTGACCATAGCATTCTCGGGGTATAAAGGCGCCTTGCTACGTTTCTTTCGGACAGTAACATTTAAGGGCGCCACGCCGTGTTGCATTATCCGCCATGCTGCGCTCACTTGTTCGCGCGTATTCCTAGGCGCACGCTGGTCTTTG
>JAITBL010000196.1 GCA_031283575.1 Treponema sp.
GCGCAAGTATGTCGTCCGGCGAAGGCAGGGCGGTATCGACCGCGCGGACCCAGCGCTTTCCCGGAAGGGGGCCGCAGATAACAAACGGAACAAACTTGGGTCCCGCGTTAAACATGATAAAAAAATCGGTGTCGTCTTTATCGGCAAGGACTTCGGCCTTGCTGCCGTCCATGCGGAGCGCCATGCAATAGCCGATCTTGTCCCACACGGGGGTCTCGCCTTTTTCGTCGAACCAGGTGATGTCGGGAATGGCGTTGTAATTGCCGTCACGGCCGGTGTAAAATTCGGGGCGCATAAAACCATGATGACGCAGGCGAAAGGCGATCATTTCTTTCGCGAAACGGAAGAGTCCGGCGTTGCTTTTAATCAGCCGCCAGTCGTACCAGGAAATTTCGTTATCCTGGCAGTAAGCGTTGTTGTTGCCCCGCTGGGTACGGCCGAACTCATCGCCCCCCAAAAGCATGGGCGTCCCCAGCGATACCATCATCGTGGCGATAAAATTTTTTTGCAGTTTAATGCGGAGGGCTTCTATGCCGCGGTCGCCGCTGGGCCCTTCCACCCCGTTATTGTAACTGCAATTGTTGTCATTCCCGTCGCGGTTTTCCTCACCGTTATCTTCGTTATGTTTGTTGTTATAGGAAACCAGATCCCTCAGGGTAAAACCGTCGTGGCTTGTCACAAAGTTAATCGAGTGAAAGGGCTTGCGTCCGTCGCGCAGGTACAAATCGCTGGAACCGGAAAGCCGCGTTGCAAGGTGGCGGGTTTGGTTGGGGTCCATGCGCCAGTAGAGCCGTATGTCGTCACGGTAACGATCGTTCCATTCCGCCCAGCGCCCTCCCGGGAACCAGCCCACCTGATAGGCGCCCCCCGCGTCCCAGGCTTCGGCGATGATCTTGGTATGGCTCAGGACAGGATCTTCGGCAATCAATTCCAGGGTGGGCGGGTTTTCCATAAGGCGGCCGTTCTGATCGCGCCCGAGTATCGATCCCAGATCAAAGCGAAAGCCGTCGACATGCATTTCCATTACCCAGTAGTGGAGGCAGTCGATGATCAGGGTACGCACCACCGGATGATTGCAGTTGAGCGTATTGCCGCAGCCCGAATAGTTTTGATAGTAGCGCTTGTTTTCGTTCAGTATATAATAGATGGGATTATCAAGGCCCCGAAACGAAAAAGTCGGGCCGCGCTCGTTGCCTTCGGCGCTGTGATTAAACACAATGTCAAGAATTACTTCCAGGCCGGCCTTGTGGAGTTCCCTTACCATGTATTTAAATTCTTTGACCGCGGCGCCGGGGGCCGTGTCGAAAGCATACGACGCCTTGGGCGCAAAAAACGCCGCGGTGGAATAACCCCAGTAATTGCTAAGAAACTTTCCCGTTCGCGGGCTGCGCCGGGGGAATTCATGTTCGTTAAATTCCTGCAGGGGCAAGAACTCAAGGCTTGTGATGCCCAGTTCCTTGAAAAAGGGAATTTTTTCCACGACGCCGCGGTAGGTTCCGCCATACCGCGCGGCAGAGGCCGGATGCGCCGTAAGTCCCTTAATGTGGGTTTCGTAGAGTACGCTAAAGCGCAGGGGATAGTTAAGGGGAATATCCCCCTGCCAGTCAAAATCGTTTCCCGTAACGACGCCGCGCGGCTTTTCGGCCGTGTCGTCAATACGGCTGAACGAAAGATCCGCCGCGCTGTCCCGGGGATCGTAGCCGAAGGATGCGGCGGCGTTCCATTGACTTAAACCGCTGATCGCTTTTGCGTACGGATCGACCAGCGCCTTGTTGGGGTTAAAGCGGAGTCCCTTTTCGGGCTGGTAGGGGCCTTCGACGCGGTACAGGTAACAGATCCCTTCGCGAAGAGGCCTTACATGACAGTGCCAGATGTCACCGGTTTTGTTTTTTTCCCGGTCCAGTTTTATCACGGTACAGGGGCTGTCTTTTTCGACGCCCTCAAAGAGAAGAAGGCTTACCGCGCCGGCGTGCCGGGAAAACAGCGAAAAGTTTACGCCGGTATCGGTGAGAGAGGCCCCCAGAGGCAGGGCCTTGCCGGTCTCAACCGTCAGGTCCATGTGAATTACTCGTTACGGTACAGGGCAAGTTCCGGACGCACGACCAGGTTTTTTTTGATTTCTTCCCAATAATCATTAAGCCAAAGCACCCGATCCGCGTAGCTTTGCAGATCCAGCGAAACCGATCCGTCAAAAGCGGCTATCCATATCTCCTTGTGAAGGTCCGACTTGACATAGTCGATGGCATCCTCAAAATCACCGTCACCGGCGGAAAGGATGAGCCGGTTGTACTGGTTTTGGCAGGCGAGCTTGATCATCAGGGTCGCAATGCCTACATCCACGCCCTTTTGGACTTCACGGTCAAATTCATTGCCGCAGCTAATGCACTTTAAATTCATCCGTTTTAAGTCGTAAAGCTTGACCCTCATTTTGGGGCCGTGGGGAGGCGCCGATTTAAGCCAATTGTGAAAAGATTGTTCCGCCTGGAGGTTCGCGGTCGAATTCAGATAGTAGGTTTCACGAAAATCAGTTTCGTTTGTTTTTTCTAAAAATTGTTTTAGCCGCATGTAATCAATTTTTCCGTGATTGGAACCGCTTTTCATCATGTAAGCGCCGTCAATTATCCATATTGTATCCATATCTATAGTATTACACATTTGAAAGATTTTGGCAAGTGGGGGATGGTGGGGCGCAAGCCTGCGGGCCGCGGCCTATCGCGAAGGGTTCGTGTCCAGGAGCCCGCCCGCGGCGGGGTTGTTGTTGATGTATTTTCCTATTTTGGCGTCTTCTTTTTGAATATGATTGACCAGCCAGCGTACTATGGCAGAATTGATCTTTTCCGCCAGACCTCCGATGGCGCCCGATTTGTTGTATTCTTCAATAAGGCCGGCTACGGTTTTCTTAAAATCCTCGTGCAGTTTTTTGTGTTCTTCGTACAGGGGAAAGCCGGACCTGATCTGCAGATCTTCCTCGTCGGCAAAATGATGAATGGTATAATTGGCAAGAAACTCCAAAGTTTCGCCGACCATTTCGTGGCCCCGCCCCTTTTTACAGGCGTCGATTAAATTACTGGTAAGGCGAAAGATCTGCTTGTGCTGGTCGTCAATTACTTTGTTTCCCGTTTCAAGATCCGGCGTCCAGGCAAGACCGTCTTTCCACTTTTCCTCTTCGTCCCCTGTTTCCCCGTATTTAATGACATGGGCGTCCGTACTGCCGGAACGGGGAAGGTACTTGTGCAGTTTTTGCAGAACATCGGCAAGATCCAGGGGCTTGCCGATATGATCGTTCATTCCCGCAGCCAGGGCTTTTTCGATGTCCCCGCGGAATACATTGGCCGTCATGGCGACAATGGGGATGGAGGCCGCCTTTGCAAAGGGCAGCGCCTTTATTTGCCGGGTAGCCTCGTAGCCGTCCATTTTGGGCATCTGCACGTCCATAAAGATCATGTCGTAACGGCCGGAATTTTCGGAAACCATGCGCACCGCTTCCTCGCCGTTTTCGGCGCATTCTATCTTGAGCCCCATGGGCTCAAGCAGCGCCTGAACAATTTCGCGGTTTATTTCGACATCCTCAACAAGGAGTATGCAGTTTCCCTCAAAGTGATCGTCCTGGCTTTTATGCACCGTTTCAACCTTGGCGCCGTGCGTTCCCAGGCACTGGTTAATCAGGTCGGCAATGTCCGAAGGAAAGAGCGGCTTGGACAGAAACGCGTCGACGCCGGCCGCCCTCGCCTCGTCTTCAATTTCCGTAAGGGAGGCCGCGGAGAACATGGTAATTACCGACCGGTGGGTGTTTCCTTCCTTTATTTTTTTTGTCAATGCCACGCCGTCCAGTCCGGGCAGGCGCCAGTCAATAAAGTAAATGTCGTAATCGCCCTTTTCGGCAATTATGCGGAGCGCTTCATCGCCGTCGGCGGCGGTATCACACTTGATATCAAAGCGGGACGCGATGTCGGCAAAATAATCGCGCACTTCTTTTTCGTCGTCAACCGCCAGGAGCCGTACATTGCTCCAGTTAACGCCATCGGTAAGAGCGGAGTGGAATTTTGTGTGGCTTTTTTTAAGATGCACGGTAAAGATAAACGCCGAGCCTTTTTCCAGTTCCGACTCGATCCATATCTTGCCGCCCATCAGTTCGACAATTCTTTTGGAAATCGCGAGTCCCAATCCGGTGCCGCCGAATTTCCGGGTCGTACTGCTTTCGGCCTGTTCAAAGGAATGAAAGAGGCGCGCCTGCTGATCGCCGCTGATGCCGATGCCGGTATCGCTTACCTCAACCTGTATTTCCACATCGTCGCTGTCCGCGCCTTTCTGCTTTGTTTCCGCCAAATGGGCGTTAAGCCGTATGCTGCCTTCTTCGGGAGTAAACTTGACGGCGTTGGAAAGCAGATTGGTTATAACCTGGGCAAGCCGCTGATCGTCACCGATTAATTCGCGGGGTATACCCTTGTCGATGGTCACATGGAAGGACTGGGCCTTTTCGGTAACCTTAAAGTTGATAACATTAACCGCTTTTTGCAGCATCTTTTCAAAACTGAAAAGAGCCGGCGAAAGTTCCAGTTTGTTCGCCTCGATTTTGGACATGTCAAGAATATCGTTGATCACACCCAGCAAATGAGTAGAAGCGTCTTCTATTTTGTTAAAGGCATAATCTTTTCTTTCCGTGTTTGCCGCGTTTTTGCCAATCGTGGTCATACCGATGATCGCGTTCATGGGAGTGCGCATTTCGTGACTCATGTTGGAAAGAAAGTTGCTCTTGGCAAAACTCGCCTGCAAGGCCTGATCCAGGGCGGCGCTGCGTTCCTTGTCCATAAGATCCCGCGAAACGGCGCCGGAGATGGCGCTTGATACCATGGCGATAAGCTGGCTGTCGCTTTCGCTCCAGGACCGGATTTTGTCACACTGTTCCACGGTCAGAAGACCCCAGAAAGTATTGTCGACGTATATGGGCACCCAAATAAAAGAACGCACGTCGATCCTGGAAAGTCCCTTGTAGGCGCCTTCTTCAAAATTGTGAATGTCATCGCAATGCACCAGGGGAACAAGACCCTTTACTGCCATATAAAGGGGAAAAGTATTGTTGATCAGTTTTGTAAAACCCGTATAGACTTCGCGGGGACGCCACGCTTCCCCGCTAAACCAGCTGAACAGGGGATAGCTTTCATCCATATCCTCGTCGGATACAATAACCATAACGCGGTTCGTGTCAAGAAATTGGCCGGTTCTGCTGAGCGCGGTACGTACCGACTCTTCCAGCGAAACACCGGAAATAAAATTCTGCGAAATATCCGACATAAGCTCCTGCTGCTTAAGCTGGTATTCCAAAAGCCCTTCGTTCTGATGGCGGTTGATGGCGTTTGCCAGAAGCAGGCTTCCCGAACGGAGGATGCTAATTTCATCCGTTGAAAAATTCCGTTCGTTCCGGCAGTCATCAAAACTGACAAAGCCCCAGAATTTTTCCTGCAAAAAAACAGGAATCACCAGAATGGAAACGATGCCAAAGGGGGCAAGTATTTTCTGTTCACCCTCGGACAGATTTTTAAGGGGGCCATTAACGCAGCTGCCGGATTCAAACTTTGCTTTCCAGGCGGGTATGGTGTCAAGGTAGGAATAGCTGCTGTCCTTGATGGACTTGCCGGTATCCCCGTCAAGCCATTCATATTCCTGAACATAATGGAGCTTTCCGTCTTTGAGCGCGTTTTTCCAGATGAACATACGATCCGCGCCGATACAGCGCGCCAGTATCTCCATGGCGCTTCCCAGAATTTCGCGGGGGTCCGCCTCGATGTGGAGCAGAATTTCGGAAACCTGATTTACCACTCCAAGAAGCTTGGTACGGAGCGCCAGATCGTTTCGGATACTATTGCCCCGCTCCTGTTCAAGAAGATAAATGTGGTTTTGAAAGGCGGCAATAAAACCGATACAGAATCCCACCGAGATAATGGTTTGAATGGCCGACATAACGGCGCCGGAAGGATCTTCTTTGATAAACCGCGAGAGGAAGGGCCCCGTTCCCCAAAAATAAAGCGCGAAAACGGCGGCGCAGTGTAAAAGCAAAAAAACGATTCTGATTTTTCCCCAGGTAAGCAGAAAAATAACGACGATGCTGAGTACAAAATAAGCGGGCATGGCGCTTGTGACGCCCCCCATGGCAAAGAAGGCCATGGGGAAAAGTACAAAAGCCAGCGTACAGACAACTATCAGCCGCCCGCACTGATGAAGTTTAAAACGGTTCGCCAGATAGGCCAGTACCAGCACGGTAAGGCTTATGACAAAGATAATCAAAATCAGGGAAACATCGCCGCCGATAAAAATACGAAAAATTCCCGTGAAAATGGAAGCAAAGAAGCCTACCATATATACGATATTGGCTAATTTTACTTCCAGCGCAAGATCGGAGCTGAAAATATATTTTTCTAAAAATCGTTTGGGACCCAACATCGTATATTTCGAGTGTATCCCGCTTCCGGCCTATTTGTCAAACAACAGATTCACCCGTTTGGGTGGGTTCTGGTGAATCGCGCAGATGGTACGCCGCCGGCGGCAGCCCGGGGTATTCCGGCAGCCTTCCCCCTGCCGGTATGCTCAGCCACGGCTATTATATTCATAAGTAAATATATTACGAATGAAACACAAACAATTCCGCACACGCGGTAAAATTCGCTTGACAAAGTGCCCAAAATGGGTTCATTATGGACACATGGATCGCGGTGGAAAAAGCAGAACAATACAGATTCCTGGCTGGATGAATAAAGTCATTTCCGAACTTGCCATGGACCACAAACAGAGCTTTGAAAGGGAAATCGTATCCCTTGTCGAGGCGGCGATTAAAAACTGCGATGAAAGTGAGACAGGTAAACCGGCGGCGGACCTTCAATAGCCTTCAATAGGTATGAGGGGTTTCCCGTATCGGAATAATTTTTTTAGGAGGGAATACGTGAGGAAAAATGTTTTTGATGTGATACCCCGGCGGCTTGCGGCGGGGAGAGTCATTGCCGCCGCAGTCTTGTTTGCGGCGTTGTCATTGTCCGCGGTCAGCGACGGTACCTGGAGTTCCAGAGAGGTGCAGACGGTCTGTACCGAACTGATTTCGGCCTGTTTGGAAAGTCCGGCCGTTACGCGTTCCATTGAAACGAAAAAGCGGGGAGGGCAGGCGCCTACCGTTATTGTCGGGCACTTTGCCAATGATTCAAGCGAGTATATCGATACATCGATCGTATCATCAAAAATGGAAACGGCGATTATCAACGACGGCAGGCTGCGCTTTATAGCCGGCGGAGATGTCCGCGATACTATCCGCTCCGAACGGCAGGATCAACAAACAAACGCCAGCGAAGACACGGCCAAGCAGCTTGCCAATGAAACAGCGGCGGATTATATGCTTACGGGAACGGTAAAATCGATTGTAAAAACTGTCGGCCGGCGTACAACCAGAACGTATTATGTTTACGCCCAGCTGACAAACATAGAGACAAGCGAAATTCTGTGGAAAGGTGATTCGGAAGTCAGCGTAGACTCAAAAAACGGAAGTGTCCGGCGTTAATTGACTCGCCGTAGGCGAGTGATAAAATTTGAAGGAGATAAAAGAATGAAATTTACAGTGTGGTTTTCTGTATTGTGTTTGACAGGGACTTTGCTTGCAGCGCAGGAGGCCAAAGACTACAAAGCCATCGATTCGGCGGTTCAGGGCGGCGGTTACGCAAAAGCGGTAGCGGCAATTGAAAAAGACGGCAAAGATCCGAAAAAGGCAAAGATTTATACCGCAAAGAATGATGTGCTTTACAATCTGGACAAGGGTATTGTGGAGCATTATGCGGGGCAAAATGACGCGTCGTTTACCAATCTGGAAGATGCCGAAAAATTGATTGCCGAATACAGCAAGCCAAGCATATCCGAAGGGCTTGCCGCGCTGGTTACCAGTGATAACGCGAAAAGTTATTCAGGCGAAGCGTACGAAGATATGTACGACAGTGTATTTAACGCGCTCAATAATTATAACCGCGGCGATATCGAAGGCGCGCGCGTGGAAGCCAGGCAGATAAACGAAAAGCTTGCTAAACTGCTGGCGCTGCAGCAAAGCGAGCTGAAAAAAGTACAGGAGGATGCGGCAAAAGATATAAAGGGGATTTCGATGCCGCCCGCGGAGCCGGTGAAATTTAACAGCTCGGCGCTGGGCAGTTATATCAACCTGGTGATGCTGCGCGGTTATACCAGCGTGGCGCCGTTTGTAAAACAAATCAGTGACGCCTACAGCTCATCGCCCAATGTATACAGTAATCCTCTTCCCAAATCAATCGCCGAAGAAGCGGCGGTTGCAAACGGAAAGGCGCGCATAAATATTATAGGATTTACCGGCCTTTCGCCCGTGAAAGAGGAAGATGTAACAACGATACCCCTGGATGGACTCGGATTCCTTACCGCTTATATAGGCGTCGTAGGCGCCGTGTCCGGCAGCGCGATACCGCTTACCGATGTAGGGATAACCCTGGTCGGAAAGGAATTACGCTTTGCGGTGCCGGTAATATCAGCGGAGCCTCGTTCCGCGGCAATAAACAGGATTGTTGTACAGATAGAAGGGCAGGAAATCGAGCTTGAATTGCTGGAGGACATGGGAAAAGTAATGCGCGAGACGTTCGAGACAAAACGTTCCGTTATTTATGCAAAAACCTACACCCGTTCCATCATAAAAACAGCGACGGCAATCGTTGGATTTACCGCGGCCCAAGTCGCCGTTTCAAAAGAAAGCGACCTCAAAAAGCAAATCGCGCTTAAAGCGGCCGTAAAAGCGGCGGATATCCTCGTAACCAACGCGCTTCAAAAGGGCGAGAAAGCGGACACCCGCATGGCCCGCTATCTGCCGAACCGCGCTTATGTCGGCGGCATTACGCTGGACCCCGGTACTTATAAGGCCACGATCACTTTTTATCAGGATTCAAAAGCGGTGG
Source organism: Treponema sp. (assembly GCA_031283575.1). Classification (GTDB taxonomy): domain Bacteria; phylum Spirochaetota; class Spirochaetia; order Treponematales; family Breznakiellaceae; genus JAIRYT01. Next base: position 8,943 of record JAITBL010000196.1, read on the forward strand.
GTAAACCTGTTGAAAAAACCATCGAAGCAAAAGCGGGCCAGCCCAATATTCTGGAAGCGGTAAACCTGCAATAAGCCTCCGCGGAGCGCAAGCTCCGCGGTATTAAACCAGACTTTCGAATAACGTCATGGAGGGATATATGGGAAACGGCAAAAGAATTTTCATGAGCACATTCGTTTTTTTTGCCTCGCAGTTGTTTTTTCTGCATGCCGCGGAAAAAATGCCGGCATGGGTGACAAACTGCGGTTCTGTATATCCCGATCGTGATTGGGTCGCCGTTGTGGAAAGCGCGCCAAACAAACAAACGGCAGAGGCAAACGCAACGGGCGCCCTGTCACGCATGTTTAAGGTAGATGTCGAGGCTGTCAGTTCCGCCGCGCAAAGTTTTTCGCAAACCGTGAATAACGGGAAAAGCGCGCTTGCCGAAAATACCAGCATGAGCCAGCAGGTTGCCGCAAGCAGTTCGGTAAGCGGCCTTATGGGCGTTATCATTGACGCCTGGACCGCGAAGAACGGCGCCGTGTATGTCTGCGCGCGTATGAACCGCAAAGACGGGGCGGCGGCCTATTCAAATATAATCAGGGAAAACGACAGGGTTATCACGGCTCTGGAAAAGGAAGCGGCGGACAACAAGGGCACGTTTGAGGCGTTTGAATCCTTGGCCGTCGCATCGAACCTTGCGGTATTAACTGATGGATACCTCGAAATTTTATCAGTGCTCAACCCCTCCGTCCGCGATTCCATTAAAGTTGGTTATGGCAATGCCAATTCCGTAAAAAAACTTGCGCTGGAAAATTCGCGTTCCATTGTCATTACGATTCAGGTAAAAGGTGATGAAAACGGGCGCGTCAAAAAAGCGTTTCAGGAAGTTTTTACCAAACAGGGGTTTAGAACATCCGATACGCCTGCGGCAAAGGCTTATACGCTAAGCGTGGATTTTTCAATCAGCGAGGTGGTCATGCAGCAGGGCGCCAATAAATTTGCGCGTTATGAATTAAACGCCGCGATTTCCGACGCCAGGGGGACAGGGTTATTTGCTTTTTCGGGCAATGGACGTGTAGGCCATACGTCGTACGCGGAAGCGGTACAGCGCACCCTGCGCAGGGCAGAAAGTTCTGTGGGCAATATTGAAGACGAAGAGAGTTTTATATCTGTTTTCAATTCGTATTTGGCTTCCTTGTTGAAATGACTCTGCCTTGTGGCGGAGGAAAATAATTGAGGAGAAAAGAATGAAATCGACGAAGAGAAAGGTATTTGCGGTATGTTTGGTTGTTCTTGCGATGACAATGCTAATAGCAGCCAAAAAGCCCAAACAAAAAGTCCAAATGCTTGACTGGAAAGGAGCTGCTTTGGGGCAAGAGGTTCCGGAATGGGTAAACAAAAGTGTTGAAAGCAGTCTTGCCATTCAAAGTCTTCCCGAGTACAAAGATCAGTATTGTTTTGTGGTAACCATCGAAAATGACAACAAGGATTTTGCCATTAACTGGGTAAAAAACCTTGCGAATGGTTCCTCGCAGGTTTCTACCATGCTGGCTACAACCGTTAATTCCATGGCGGAAGCATCTGTTTCCGGGAAAAAGGGACAAGATGTCGACATGCACTTTACCGATGTACGGGACGCGATGAGCAATGCGTCGTTCAAGAATTTGCGCCAGGTTGCTGATTTTTGGATTTATATCAACAATAAGTCGACCAAAAAACAGTACTATGCGGCTTATTCACTGTGGATTGTACCGGTTAAAGATCTTAATGATCAAATAGCGGCCAACTTCCAAAATATTATTGATAACAACAAGGCAATGTCAGAGGCGGAGCGCCAGATTTATCTTGATATTATCACTGATATTCGCACGCGGGGTATCGCAACAAATGTAGCCCTGGCCGACAGCGGAATATGATCAGGCGCGCCCTTAAAAAGACACTTTATGCCTTCATTTTACTTGCCGCCGCATTTACTGCGGCGGGCGCAGGTAATGATGATGAAAAGAATATTGTCGTTCTTGATGATAAGGGCGCCGCATTTGATATGAACACGCCTGCATGGGTAAAATTATACCTTGCAGGCGGAAACGCGGCAGTGGAAAAAACAGAACAATATAAAAGCAAATATTGTTTTGTTGTCCTTGTGTACGATGCCGGCAAGAATTATGCAATTTCAGCCGCAAACAATATATCAAACGCAGTTGATAACCGGAATATCTCGTTTTCCGGCGTACGAAAGGAAGCTGATTGGTGGCAGCTTGTCAAGAATAAAAAAACGAATACTCTATCGTATCGCGCCTTTACCTTATGGACAAGAGAAAAATGATTCCCCGCCCTGAATGAAGGGCCGAATCCAAGGCTCTGCATAAACAGGGACGGTTATCATACCGTCAGTTCATTCGCGGCGGGGTTTGATATCCAGGGGCCCGTCTTTTGGCAGGGGAGGTTTGCGGCGGGAAGGTTTATCTTCATCATTCTTTTTTTCGTATATTCCCGGTTCATAAAACTCCCGCTTGTAGCCCAGGCGGTCCAACTCACAGGCAAGTAAATAGTTGACCGAATCGGAAAAAGTTTTCCCGCCATTTTTCTTTCCCCATTCATCAATAGCGTTTGAAAGCCATCCTTCCCACCTGACGGAGTGTTGAACCTTTTTCATGTTTTTATTATCGCATAAATTCGCATTTTTTTCAATTTTGTATAATTCCCCTTTGTTGTAAAATCGCAAATCACAACATCGCGGGAATACACAGAACCCGCCCCTTTGGGCGGGCTCTGTAAATCGCGTAAACGTTACGCCACCGGCGACAACCCGGAAGGGGAAGGCCGGCCGCCGGTTCCGGCAGGTACCGGCGACGGTTTTTTGATACTGGCTACCTTGTAAACCGCCACCTCTTTTTCTTTCAGAAAATCTTCCATTTGCGGGGAGATCCGGTCGTCGGTAAAGAGCGCCGATACCTGTTCGGTTCGTACAAGGCCTTCCACGCCCTGACGGCGGAATTTGTCTGAATCGGTCAGAATGATGATTTCATCCGCATTGGCGGCCATATCCCGCGCTGTTTGGGTCCGAAGGTGGTCGGTACCGGTAAAGCCGAATTTTTCGTTAAAACCGTCAGTTCCCACAAAAAACTTTTTCGATAAAAAGATTTCGGCCCATTTGCTGGTCATGGAACCGACCATCACCTGGGATATATTCTGGTACTCGCCCCCCAGCAGAACGACATTGGTATAGGGAGCGTGCCTGATATGATTGGCGATAAAAGCCGAATTGGTCACAATCATCACTCCCGGCTTGTTGTTTGCCAGCTCTTCCGCCAGAAGAGCGCAGCAGGAACCCGATTCAATCATCACCGTCTCGCCCTCTTCCACCGTCTCCGCGGCGGCCTTGGCTATACGCCGCTTAATCTCATAGTTGACCGCCATACGGCGTCCCACATCCTCCATGGGGCCAAAAAGGGCATAGCCGTGCTCGCGGCGAATAAAGCCCAATTCCTCCAGGTGATCCAGATCTTTGCGAATGGTCACCTGGGAAACCCCCAGCACTTCCGCAAGAACGCTCACGTCAATCCGCGTTTGCCTTGCCAAAAGTTCCAAAATGTTGTCTTGTCTTTCAGTCATGATTTACTCCTTTATTTCACGATTTAAGTACGTTAGTTCTATTTATAAGTTACTAAATTACGAACGAAAGTCAAGTAAATTCCTTCATTTGAACGGATTATTTTTTCAAATGAAGTGAATTTTGGGGCCGGATGGGGCAAATCGCCGTTGCGAAGGTTAAATTCTACAATAATCCCGTCATTTCTGTTTTTCCCGCAGCGACAGCGCCTGCCTCAGCGCCGCCAAATCGGCGGGGGCGCCGGGGCCGTCGGGCTGCAGGGCCCCGGCGACGGCATCGAGTTCGAAGGGCCGGCGCGCCACATGCTCGATGTAATGCGCGTCGGAACCGGTGACAAGCGGATAGCCCAGCGTATCAAGGGGAAGGGGAGCGGGCGCCGGCCCGCCTCCCGCCGGAGGGGGGCGCGGAATTACGGGCGGCAGACGGGTACACTCCACCGCCGCCCAGGGACCGCGAACCAGTACGCCCAGCTGGCTCGACATGGAAAAAGCAGGCCTGTCCACATGGGCGGGTATTACCAGGCCTCCGTATTTGGCGGCCAGGGGCTCAAGGCCGTCCACGCCGACATCGGCGGCATTGGACAGAAAGTATTCCATCTCGCCCAGTATATTGTCGTCTTCGTCCACATAGACCTGATCGCCGGTTTTTTCAGGATCATTGGGAAGCGGCATAAGTATCGAATAGATAAATTCGCCAAAGGACAGGGCCGCGTCCAGCTCGGAAAAAAGGCACACCATGTGTACTTCTTCCAGGGTCGTTACCTCAAGCCCGTAAAAGGGAATGACGCCAAGCCGCCCGCAGTGAAAGCCAAAGGCGGGGCAGTTCTTCGCGCAATTGTGATCGGTTAAAGCCAGGGCCCCGATCCCTCTGGCCGCCGCGGTCTCGGCCAATACGCGGGGCGACAGATTCAGGGAACCGCAGGGGGACAGGCAGGAATGATTGTGGAAGTCGGCGAGCATACGCCAAGTATATCACAAGCGGCGTAAAACCGTTATGCCTTATTCACGGTCACATCGCGGGGCTTGCCCCGCGGA
>JAITBL010000200.1 GCA_031283575.1 Treponema sp.
GGTAACGCCGACGCACTCGTATCCGGCGTCAAGCATCAGGGCCGCGGCGGCGGCGCTGTCCACGCCGCCCGACATCGCGATAAGGGCGCGTTTCATTCGTAGCGGGGTTTGATGCCCGAAAAGCCGCCTTTCGGCGGTTCAGAAATGTTACGGTGAGGCCGCTTGGCGGCAAACCCCAGCGGCGGAACGAAGCGCGTAAACAATGCGGCGCTTAAGATAGCGCGGAGGCTCATTCGCGGACATCATTCATTCACGGTTAAATCCGCGGTTACCGCGTTGACGGCATCTTCGCAGCTTCGCATGGCGCGCAGCGTTTTTTCGAGCAGGGTGTCCAGATCCCAGCCCAGCAGGGCGGCGCCCTTTTCGATCACGGCGCGGTTACAGCCCGCGGCAAAGCCCTGGGCCTTGTACTTTTTTTTGAGAGACTTCAGTTCCATATCCTTGACGCTTTTGGACGGCCTGATAATTGCCGCGGCCCAGATAAGGCCCGACAGTTCGTCGCTCGCAAAGAGTACCTTTTCCATTTCGTGTTCGGGCTTCGCGTCGACGGCGGTAAGCCCCCAGCCGTGGCAGATCACGGCGTGGATACATTCTTCGGATACGCCTCCGCCGCGAAGCAATTCCGGCGCCTTGACGCAGTGTTCCTTCGGGTATTGTTCAAAGTCAATGTCGTGGAGCAGCCCCGCCACGGCCCAGAATTCTTCGTCGTCTCCGTATCCCAGATCTTTGGCAAACCACCTCATCACGCCCTCGACGCTCAGGGCATGCTGGAGGTGAAAGGGATCGTTGTTGTAACTGCGCAGCAGAGCCCAGGCCCGCGCGCGATCTATTCCCGCGTTCATACCGGAATAGTACCGGAAAGACCGCCGCCGCCGCTAGTACTCGCCCGCGGCGGAAACGGCTCTAATAGTTTTGCGCGCGGATCTGGAAGTAGGCCTTTGGATGCTTGCACACAGGGCACAGTTCCGGCGCCTTCCTGCCGATGACGATATGGCCGCAGTTGGAACACTGCCATATCTGATCGCCGTCACGGCTGAACACGACGCCGCTTTCGATATTGGCAAGGAGTTTTTTATAACGTTCCTCGTGCTCCTTCTCGATCTTCGCCACGCCTTCCATTTCGGCGGCGATGGCGTCAAAACCTTCCTCGCGGGCGGTCTTGGCAAAACCGGCGTACATATCGGTCCATTCGTAGTGTTCACCCGCCGCGGCGTTTTTAAGGTTGTCCGTGGTAGCGGGAACGCCGTCGTCGTGCAGGTGTTTAAACCATATCTTGGCGTGCTCCTTTTCGTTAAGCGCCGTTTCGCGGAAGAGGGCGCCGATTTGGACGTAGCCTTCTTTTTCTGCCCTGGAGGCATAGTACAGGTACTTGGTGTGAGCCTGGGATTCGCCGGCAAAAGCGGCTTCCAGATTTTTCCACGTCTTTGAGTCTTTTAATTCCATGGTTCTCTCCTCTGTTTTTCCCGAAACATTCGCGCCCACGGCCCGAATGTTTCGGGAAAAACAAGCCGCGGCAGGCGTTTTGCCGCGGGCCTTGAACGGCGCGTTACGCCATGCGTAACGCGCATTCGGCCTTGGCCGCGGGCCGTTCTTCCCCTTCGGGAGCCTTTGCGCCAATGCGCAGGCCCCCACCGGACGCTTCCGCGGCAAAAACCGTCCCCTCAGGGTAATTGTCTTCGAGCAGCAGCATGGACAGCGGATCTTCCAGTTCTTTTTGAATCGCGCGGCGCAACGGCCGGCCGCCGTATTTGGGGTCCCAGCCTTTTTCGACAAGCAATTTCCGCGCGGCGGCGTCGAGTTCAAGGGAATACCCCCGCCCCGCAAGCCGCTTTTCAAGTTCCGCCAGCTGCAATTCCAGTATCCGTTCTATTTCACTTTCCCCAAGCGGCTTAAAGACAATAACGTCATCAACGCGGTTAAGAAACTCGGGGTTAAAGAGCCTGCGCAGTTCCGAAAGGGCCGCTTTCTCAATTTCGCCTGAGTCCATAAGGCCCCTTGCGGCGGAAAAACCCAGACGCGAGTCCCGCGAAATTTCCCGCACACCGGCGTTGCTGGTCATGATGATCACCGTATTGCGAAAGCTCACCGTGTGGCCCAGATTGTCCCGCAGTTCACCTTCTTCGAGCGCCTGTAAAAGCAGGTTAAACACATCGCGGTGGGCTTTTTCGATTTCGTCAAAAAGCACCACGCGGTACGGATTGCGCCTGATCTGTTCGGTAAGCACTCCGCCTTCGTCGTAGCCTATGTAGCCGGGGGGCGCTCCGGTAAGCCGCGAAGCGTTATGCTTTTCCATAAAATCCGACATGTCAATGCGCACCAGAACATCGGTGGAACCGAAGAGGTACTCCGCCAGCGCTTTGGCAAGCAGCGTCTTGCCGACGCCGGTGGGCCCCAAAAAGATGAAGGAACCCAGCGGACGCCTTTCGCTGCTTACTCCGGCCCTTGAACGGCGCACCGCCTGGCTTACCCGCCTGACAGCTTCGTCCTGGCCCACCACGCTTTTGTGGAGTTCCTCCTCAATACAGAGGAGGCGCTTTTTTTCGCCCTCGGCGATGCGGGCAACCGGAATGCCGGTAGCTTCGGCGATAATGCGGCGTATGTCTTCTTCGTCCACCGGAACGGGATTTTCCAGGCTTTCCCAGGAACTTTTAAGCTGCTCCACTTTTTCGCGCAGGACGCGTACCTTGTCACGAAGTTTCGCCGCTTCCTCAAAATGCTGCAGACAGACCATGGAATTTTTTTCGGCGGTCAGATTTTCTATTTCTTTTTCCAGGACGGAAATTCCGCCGGGCTGCACGGCAAACTGCAATTTTTTCATGGCCGCCGCTTCATCAATCACATCGATGGCTTTGTCGGGCATGGCCCGCCCGGAAATATAACGCTGCGACAGACGGGCCGCCGCTTCCACCGCTTCGTCGCTAAAGCGGACGCGGTGGTGTTCTTCGTACTTCAGGCGGATTCCCCGCAGTATGGCCGCGGTTTCTTCGACGCCGGTTTCTTCCACGATGATGGTTTGAAAACGCCGTTCCAAAGCGGCGTCCCGCTCAAAGCGGCGGCGGTATTCGTTGGAAGTGGTGGCGCCTATACACTGAAGCTCGCCCCGCGAAAGGGCTGGTTTGAGCATATTTGAGGCGTCGACCGTTCCCTCGGCGCCGCCCGCTCCGATAATCGTGTGGATCTCGTCGATAAAAAGAATGATGTTGCCCGCCTGGGCAATTTCTTTCATGATCTTTTTAAGGCGATCTTCAAATTCGCCGCGGTATTTGGTTCCGGCGACAACGGCGCCCAGATCAAGGGAGAGTATGCGTTTGCCCGAAAAAATTTCCGGAGCTTCGCCCCCGGCAAAGTAGCGGGCCAGGCCTTCGACAATGGCCGTTTTTCCCACGCCGCTTTCGCCGACAAGGATGGGATTGTTTTTGGTACGCCGCGCAAGAATGCGGACCGCCCGCCTGATTTCACGATCCCGTCCGATGACGGGATCGAGTTTGCCCTGTTTTGCCGCCGCGCTCAAGTCGCGGGCAAATTCGTCAAGCAGCGGGGTGAGCACCGGATACACCGCCGGCTTTGCGCGGGCCGCCGTTTCGCGGCTCGCCCTTACCGGATTGATCGTCGTTTCAACGGCGACGCGGAGCATGTCGGCGTCAACCGCGCGGAACGCGAGAAAATTGTACACCGGCATATTCCGCTCACGCACCGCGGCAAAGAGCAGATGCTCGGTACCGACATATTCCCGTCCCAATACGCGGGCTTCTTCGGCGGCGTTTTCCAAAAGCTGGCGGGTCCGTTTGGCGGGGGGCAGATCCCCCGGAAGAAGGGCCGTGGTCGTCCCCACGTAGCCGTCGCTGCGGAGGCGGGGCAGTTCCTGTTCCAGCGAATCGCGGAATTCGGCCAGATCAATCCCCAAAAAAAGCAGGGCTTTGCAGGCGGTTCCCCCGCCTTCCCTCAGCAGGGAAATGATCACATGTTCGGGGAGCAGATGTTCCGCGTTAAAACGGCGCGCCTCGTTTTGCGCGTCAATAGTGAGTATGCGCTGGGCTCTTCGCGTTAGTCCCTTAAACACAACAATCTCCCCTGCGAATATACTACAATACCGTCCAATATTGCAAGCGATTAAAGCAAAGCCTTAACCGGCCAATTATATCCGGCGCAAGATATCCAGCGGTTTTGATTTTCCCGCGCGGCGGGCGGGGAGGAAAGAAGCGGCGCAGGAGCAGAGCAGGGTAAAGAGCGCGATGGCGCCGATCACGGGGACGTTCACCAAAATGGGTATTGTCTCGAGGTAGTATTCGGCGTCAAGAATTTTGACGCTGCCGCCCCAGAAGGACGCCGCAAAACCCAGCGCCTTTTCAAGGCCGCGGATAACGCCGTTGATGTTGCAGCCAAGGATCAGTCCCAGCGCAATGCCGAGCGCCGCGCCGGAAAGGCCGGTAAGCAGGGCGCTCGTCAGAAAAACGCTTCGTATAAAACGCGGGCCGGCCCCCGCCGCTTTAAGAACGCCGATGTCCCGCTGCCTTTCGATGACCAGCATTGACGTTGCCGACGAAACATTGACCGCCGCCACCGCGACAAGCAGGGCCATAATAAAAAGCAGCATCTGCCGTGTTGATTCAAACGATTTATAGAGCGACTGCTGAAGTTCTTTCCAGGTAAAAACGCCGAAGCCCGGGCCAAGAAGCCCTGCGATTTCCCGCGAACATTCATCGGCTTTGCCGTAGGGATCGCCGCATTTTACCATAAAAAAGGAACGGTACAGTTCGGGGGCAAGCAGTTCCTCGCCGGCCTCATAATTCATCACGCACCAGAGCTCGTCCAATTCGCGGTAGCCCGACGATATGATTCCCGCGACGGTAAAGATCGAAAGGCGGGGCAGCGTGTTTCCGTTTTCTCCCGCGCGGATCGTCATGATCCTTACCGTATCGCCGGCATGGGCGCCGGTTTCCCGCGCGAGTCCCCTGCCCAGAAGAACCTGCCGGCTGCCGCTTATGACGGCGCTCCCTTCGAGCACTTCGAGAAACCGGGCGCTTCCCTCGTCCCGCCAAAAATCGCTCTCGACCGCGCGGATCGTCGCGCCGGTACGGCCCTGTTTTCCCAGAATGATCCCCAGGCCCTGCCGTTCCCGCCAGACGCCGCGCACCGTTTCGAGCCGCCCGATTTCATCTTTTACGGCGCTTTCCATTGCCATACCGAAAAAGTCATAAACCTGTACGTGGCCGGTTCCCAATTCTATGTAGCGATCGCTGATACCCCGTATCATTCCGTCGGCCGCGATGAGGGTTACGATGATCGGAACGAGGCTCAGGGCAATACCCGCCGCCGCGCCGCGAAGATAGCGGCCCCCTTCTTTGGCCCTTCCCAAAAGATAGCGGAGGGCGACAAAAAAAACGGACTGCGCCGGGCGCGAAAATCTAGCCATTGCCGCCCGCTTCAAGAAGCACGCCGCTTTCAAGCTCGTACTGAAGCCGGGCGCGGCCGGCGACTTTTTCGTCGTGCGTTACCACTACCAAACTGGTGTGACGCCGCTCCGCTTCGGCGTAGAGCAGTTCGGCCACCTGCGCGCTGTGCTGGGGATCGAGGTTTCCCGTCGGCTCGTCGGCCAGCACCAGGGCGGGATCATTCACCATGGCCCGCGCTACGGCAACGCGCTGCCGCTCGCCGCCGGAAAGCTGGGAAGGATAGTGATGCCCCCGCTCGCCGAGTCCAAGGTCCGCGACAAGAGCGCGCGCTTTTTCGAAAGCCGCTTTTTTGGAAAGCCCCGCAATATAGGCGGGAAGCATAACATTTTCCAGCGCGGTAAAATCGCGCAGAAGATAATGAAACTGAAAAATAAAACCTACTTTGCTTCCGCGGTATGCCGTAAGGGCGCTTTCGCCCATGCCCGAAATTTCCATGCCCGCAACTTCGACTGTTCCCGCGTCGCTTGTATCAAGGCCGCCCAAAATATTAAGAAGCGTGCTTTTGCCGCAGCCGCTTTTTCCCCGTACCGCGGCGGTGGCGCCCCTGGGCAGGGTGAACGAAAGGCTCTTGAGTATGTTAAGGGTTTCTTCCCCCGATTTATAATTTTTTATCAGGCCTTCCACCCTGATAATCATATCGTCGTCACTCATAGCGAAGCACCTCCGCGGGATGAATTTTTGAAACCTTGCCCGACGCGAACCAGGCCGCCCCCAGCGCCGAAAAAAGCCCGAACAAAAAGATCAGCAGCGCTTCGCGGGGAATAACCCTGCCCTCGATTTCCTTGATGTAAAAAACCGCCGGAGAAAAAACGGCAAATTCCCCCGAACCGTGGAGCAGGCGAAGAACGCCGTTAACGGCTTTTTCCAGCGCGGAAAAAAAAGCGCCGATATTAAAGCTGATCGCGAGCGCCAGAATCATTCCGGCGCCCGCGCCGATAAAACCGATGATAAAACCATCCCACACAAAAACCAGCCGCACCGCGCGATCTCCGGCGCCTATGGCGCGGAGCAGGCCTATTTCCTCGCGCCGTTCCAGAACCATGCGCCGCTGCGCCTGATAGATGTTAAGTCCCACCACAATAAAAATAAGCCCCACCAGCACAAACATAAATAACTTTTCGGTACGGAGCGCGCCGAAAAAAGCGCGGTTGTAATCACGCCACGAAGACGCGCGGGCTTCGGGGTAAGCGGCAATAAGCGGAAGTACCGACTCAAGGAGTCTGCGGTCCTGAAAGCGATCGGTCAGTTTAAGGCCCAGGGTGTAGCCGCTTCCCGCCAGTTCCCCGGCCCGCTCAAAGTTGATAAACGCCCAGCCCAGATCGTATTCATAAAAACCCGAACGAAAAATTCCGGTAACGGTGAACGGGGTATTCCGGGCTTCGCCGCTTTCCCCCAAAGTGAACACGCCGGAAAGCGGCGCGCTGCCGCCTATGGTGATCAGCGTGACTTCATCGCCCAGCCCTGCGCCGAGCCGCCGCGCCAATTCGGAGCCGAGGAGTATGGAAGAGGGGCCGGCAATATCAAAGCTCCCTTCTTCGAAGGCAAGCTTTGCCGCCATGACGGGATCGGTTTTCAGGGTGTCGCTCTTGAGCCCCCGTATCAGGGCCGCTTCCTGGGAAACGCCGCCCCGAATCAGGGCCTGAACTTCGCGAAAGGGAACCACCGCCGTTACACCGGGGAGGGCGGACAGCCGGGCGCGCAGTTTGTTTCCGTCTTCGCCGGCCGGGGCCTGATCCACCCGCGCGTAGTACGAGGAAATTTCCAGAATGCTTTCGATAAAGCCAAGCTGAAAACCGTTCATCACGGCAATGATCACGGTAAGCGCGAGGACGCCGACGGCGATTCCCATTATTGAAAACACCGGCAGGGAACCACGCTTGCGGGCAACAAGACGGCCCGCGATAAAACCAATCCAGCGAAAACTCACAAGCGCTCCTCGGAAATTTTTCTGCCGTCGTCCCAGACCGCCCGGAGTATGACTCTTCCGTTGACGATAATTTCTTCGATATCCCTGTCGCCCGATTTACGCACGGTTCTTTCGAGCACTCCGTTCCGGTAATCTTCTTCGCTCAGCCTGTCGCCGGCGGAGTTGTAGCTAAACACAATGCGCCCCGTATCGCCGAGAGCCTTCCAGATGACCGCCCTGATGCGATCCCCCGACCACTCGTTGACGATTTCGGCGATAATTTCTTCGTTTGCGTTGTAGCGAATTTCGCTGAGCACCCTGCCTTCGGGACTGGTGTTATACACCGTCCGCGCGGCCTCAATCGCGTAAACCGCCGCCAACGCTCCCTGCATCATCGTATAATCGAAAGGGACGGCGGGCGAAATAAATCCCGTCATCGGCGGCGGAATCCTGAGCGAGGGCGAAAGCGGCGGCAGGGCGCTTGACTTTTGGGCGGCGGCGAAAGAAGCGCCGGCCCTGCTGTAAACGCGCTCCACCGCCCTCAGCAGCCGCGTTCGGGTATAGCGGTAGCGATCGGTCCACAGGGTTTTGCCCGCCGTTTTGGTTTCCGCCCCTGTGAGGAGATCGCCGCTGTAATTGTAGTAGGTGGAATAAATTCCGTCCGCCAGATATTGATGTGTTTCGGCAAGGCGGTGATCCGGCGAAAACACCTCGACAAAGGCGGGAGTTTCGCCGGCGTCTTCTTCGCCGGATGCCGTGTTTGCGGGCGCGGCTGTTTCGGCCGGCGGCGTGTCTTCAACAGCCGGCGTATTCGCTGGCGGCGCGTTTCCGGCGGCGGCCGTGTCGCCGGCTGTGTCATCGGATGCCGTGTTTGCGGGCGCGTCTTCAACGGCCGGCGTGTTCGCCGCCGTGTTTCCGGCAACGGGGGCCGTTACGCCGGCAGGGACATCTGCCGCCGCGCCCGCTTTCTTTTCCGCCGGTTTTACCGGCGCGCCGCCGCTGCGGATTAGGGAAAGGTCGGCCGGCAGCGAGGCGTTGATCCGCGTTGCTCCGTCCGCGTCACGAAATATCCACTGACGGCGGCGCAGGCGGCCCCGCTGGTAGAGCAGGCGGGATTCAACACGGTACCCGTTCGCGTAGTACGGACGAAGCGCGGGAGGAAGGGCCGCATAGGTGGAAGCCTCTACCGACAGGGCCCATTCCGAATGTAAAGCCACCATGCGCGAAGACAGGCGCTCCACCGCCATGCCCGAAGGATTCGACCGGTACCATATCTGTCCCTCCGCCGCCGCCGCGCCCAGAAAAAAAAACGCCGCGAGCAGGACCGCTCTGCCGCCCGGAACAGGAATCGGCGAATTCATTCGCAGCGGACCTTGATATGCGGGGGCCCGCCTTTCGGAATGTTTCATGCAAGACCCGCAAAGGCGGCGGCAAAATTTTTGGGATCGAAAATTCTGATGTGGTCATAACTTTCGCCGTCGCAGATAAAACAGACCGGCAGCTTCAATTGAGAGGCGAGAGAAAATACCACGCCGCCCCTGGCCAGTGAATCGTACTTGGTCAATATGGCCCCGCTTAATGGTACCGCGCCGTGAAAAACTTCGGCCTGGGCCAGGGCGTTTCTGCCGGTCGTCGCGTCAAGCACGAGGTATTTAAAAATACTTGCCCCGGGCAGCCTGGTTTCCAGAACGCGGTCGATTTTTTTTAGTTCTTCCATGAGGGCGTTTTTCGTATGCATGCGGCCCGCGGTATCGGCTATAATAAGATCGCCGCCGCCGGACAGGGCCGCTTCGGCGGCGTCATAGACCACCGCCGCGCTGTCGCCGCCGTGCTGGTGGGCCACTACCCGCACCCGCGTTTTTTCTCCGTGTATTTTAATTTGATCGATGGCGGCGGCCCGGAAGGTGTCGGCGGCGGCAAGGATGGGCCTGCGCCCGGCCTTGCCGTAAAAACAGGCGAGTTTTGCCGCGGTGGTGGTTTTTCCCACGCCGTTCACCCCCAAAAGTATGATCACCGCGGGATTGGGAGGATCAACGGGCGCCGGCCCCGCTCCCTCAAGAATATTTTCAAGAATGGAAACGAAACGCCCCCGGAGCGCGTCCGCTTCTTTGACGCCTTCTTTTTTGGCGATCTTTTGCAGATCCCCGACAAGCTGATACGCCTCGGAGGGGCCAAAATCGCCTTCGACCAAAAGGTCCGCAAGCCCGTCGTAAAATTCACCGGAAACCGAAGCTGAACGGCCAAAAAAATTTTTGAGCGCGGCGGTAAAATTCACATCTGCTCCTATTCCCACAGGGGTATGGCTTCGCGGCTGGACGTATGCACATAGATCACGCCGCGGATAATCGTTTCCGCCAAAAAGACGCCCGCGAGCGACCACGCGCCTATGGACCAGTAGTAACTGCTCATCGCGTTATCGTAAAGCCTTCTGTTTCCCGAAATATTGTAGGCGTTGGCATAGGTTTGGGTTAAGCCGTTGATAAAGAATGCCAAAGGCAGGGCGATCCAGAAACGGCCGAAGGCGCCGTAGAATTTTTTCCGCGCCCTTTCCACGGGCTTTTGATCCTTTCCGGGAAGCTGGCGCAGACGCAGATTCATTTCCCTTATTTCGACTTCGTCAATTTTTCCCTTTACGATGGCTTCGCCGGTAAGGCCGTCTTCGGTTTCAATTCTGATATAACGGTATTCGTCCACGGGAATGTGGAGCCGCAGACTTTCGCGCATTCCGGCTTCCAGTTCCGCGAGTGCTGCTTCGTCACTTGTTGCAGCGTTGTTTTCACTTTCGCCGGCGTCAACGGACGTTTCCGGCGCGCTCACGGACGGCGGCAACTGCCCCGCGTAGAGAGCGCCCAAATAGACGGAGGCCTTTTTTCCTTCGGGGACGGCGACAGCCAGCTCTTCCGTAAGGAGCGGCGCCAGGTCAATAAGATAGTCCGCCTCTTCGCCGCTTTCCAGCGTGATGTTTTCGACACGGCCGCGGTGTTCATCGGCGCTTACCGCTATTTTTACCGGACCCGGAGGAAGGGTCATTTTTTGACCGTGCGCGGCGAGGGCGCCGTTGACCAAAATCTGCGCGTCTTCGGGATCCGAGTTGACAGTAAGATACGCGGGATCCTCGCCCGATACGGCAATCAAAAGACGGCGGTCGATTTCATCGGCGGCTTCGGCCATTGATTCGGGAGAGAAGATCGTTTCATCCTGATAGAGGAACGCGCCGCCTCGGGTGTAGATTCGCAGCGCCACATAGATACGTCCGTACAGGAGGCGGAGTTTTCCCGCGATAAAAGCGTCGGCTTTGTTTGCCGCCAAAAAACTTTCTTCGTCTCCGGCCTTCGGGGCGACGGGAAAACCCGCTGTGTCGGAAATGCGTAAAACGGGTTCGGCCTCGATCAGGGGATGCGTCGTCTCCGCTTTGGCAAACGTAACTTCCAGGGCAAGCAGTTCCCTGTCAAGGCGTTTTATTTCCCTGCGGTATTTCCACGCGGGAAGGCCCTGGTAGACAAGGGCGTCCCGTTCCTTTCGCTTTTCCGCCAGCTGCGCCGCCGCGGCGCGCATTCCCGCTACACGGAAAAGTTCCGCGTAACGGGAAAGCTCCGCCGCGGTCCGCGCCCGGTGGTGAATACGGCTCAGTTCCAAAGCAAACTGGCGCTGGAGAATGGGACCGACAGCGCGCTGGGCCGCGGGCAGTTCCGACACGTCAAAGGCGCTGATGCAGAGGGTGTACTCGGGATGTTCGGCGGCCGGGGCGGTTTCGGTTTTGCCGCGCGCCGGAAGCCGCGCGGCGGCGCAGCATAAAAGCGCGGCGCACAAAAATCCCGAAACCGTTTTTTTCATCCCTGACCCCTTACCCTGCTTTTAAGATACTCTTCGATAAAGAAGTCGATGTCGCCGTCCATGACCGCCTGAATGTTTCCCGTCTCCGCCCTGGTGCGGTAATCCTTGACAAGTGTATAGGGTTGAAAAACATAGCTTCGAATCTGCATTCCCCAGGAAATGTCTTTTTTCTCCTGGGCAAAGCGTTCGTTTTCTTTTTCTTTTTCCTGGCGGTAATGTTCGTAGAGACGCGCCTTGAGCATGCTCATCGCCGTGGCGCGGTTCATGGTCTGACTGCGCTCGCTTTGGCAGGCCACGACAATTCCGGTGGGAAGGTGGGTAAAGCGCACGGCGCTGTCGGTCTTGTTAACGTGCTGGCCTCCGGCGCCCCCCGAACGGTAGGTGTCCACCCGAAGGTCTTCGGGACGAATTTCCACTTCGATGGAATCGTCAAGTACGGGAAAGGCGTAGACCGAAGCGAACGAGGTATGGCGGCGCGCGTTGGCGTCGAAGGGGCTGATCCGTACCAGGCGGTGAACGCCGGATTCGCCTTTAAGGTAGCCGTAGGCATAATCCCCTTCGATTTTGCAGGCGGCGCTTTTTATGCCGCCTTCCGCTTCGAGCATGTCAACTTCCTCAACCTTAAAACCGCGCCGCTCGGCCCAGCGAAGGTACATGCGGTAAAGCATCTGCGACCAGTCGCAGGCCTCCGTTCCGCCGGCGCCGGAATGTATCGTAAGAAAGCAGCCGTTTTGGTCCACTTCGCCCGACATCAGTTCGAGGAGGTTCTGTTTTTCAAAACGTTCCGACAGGGTTTTAAGGGAAGCCTCGATTTCCGCGCTTTGGGATTCATCGCCCGCCTCGTTGGCAAGTTCGAGCAGGGCGGACAGATCTTCACAGTCCGCTTTAAGGGTCTGCCAGGGATCGTAACGTTTTTTGAAGGATTTAAGCTCGCCCATCACTTTTTCGGCGCGTCCGCTGTCGTTCCAGAAATCGGCCGCGCCGGCGAGGGCCTCGAGCTCCGCTATGCGCTGGGGTATGGTCCGCGCCGCTTCCCCGCCCTGTGGCGCGGCAAGTTTGGCGTTTTCAAAGACGCCTCCAGGCGTCAAGTATTTTCGCGGAAAGTTCCGCTACGGGGCTTCCCAATTCAGGCAATAACATGGTTTCTCCTAACGGCGCGCGGCCTTGACGGGTCTTTTTGCCGGACGGGCAACGGTCCGGACAGGAAGCGCCGGCACGGTCTGGACGGGCGCGGCGGCGGCTTCCCCTCCACGGGCCACAAGACGCCGCCACTTTTTGTCGCGCAGGGTGCTGAGGACGAGGGTTCCCTCTACGGGAAACTGAAAGAGCCGGAGCCGGTCAAAAGCGTCGGTAGCGCGGTCCATATCGCGTTTAAGCCGGCCCAGAGTTGCGGGAGACACAAAGGCCGATTCCCAAAGCCCCCGCTGTACTTTTTCAAAGCCGTACTGGATAAGCAGTTCCGCCAGTTCTTTTGCCCTGCCCTCCGAACCCGGATCGACGGCGATAGAAACATACATGATTTAACAGTATAGGCGTTATGCCGGGGCATTGTCAAGTTCGGATGGGGGCGCACGGTATGGCGCGGCGCCGGAAAGCCTTGTATTTATTCCGCATGATCCGAAGCATGAATTAACGCGCATATTGACCGGGGTCCTTGCAAGTCAGGCTGTAAGCCTGACTTGGCCAATTAAACCTTCGGTTTAATTGCAGGCGACGTCACCCGTTCCTCCTGCGCCTTATCGGCCATTAAGGCCCCCTTAAGGGTTTTTCACAGCACAACCATTTATTGGGGTATAAGGCGCCTTACTGCGTTTTTATCAGACGGTAACATTTGCGGGCGCCACGCCGTGTTACATCAGATGGTAAAGCCACGCTCGCC
>JAITBL010000252.1 GCA_031283575.1 Treponema sp.
ACGTCCGGCCTTGTCCTTAAAGACGGCGCGTATTATTGCGCCGCCTGCGGGGCGGAGACGCCGTTCAGGCGCTAGCAGGCTGTAACATCTGAAACTTTAAAATTAACCGCAAGGGCGAAGAAGTCGAATAAGGAACTAACCACACGAACAAAAACGAACGGTCCTGTTCGTGGGGTTTGTGAGGTTCGGGGGTAATCCTCTTCCCTTGTACCACACGGTACCAGGTGTTTGGCGCTTGCGGGTGTCTGGGTATGCCGGACGGAATCAGCCGGACAACAGCCGCCAGAGCGCCGCGCCCACGGCGGCAAGGACCACGGCGGCAAGGGCATAGACCCAGCGGGGAAGGCCTCCGGCGGGCCGGTATCGCTTGCCGGTATCAGGCAGGGCCGGCGGATCGGAGCTTTCGCCCTTAAAACAATAACCGCAGACCGGACAGCCGCTTCCAAAGTTTGACTCTTCGCCGGTAAAACCGCAGCTGGGACAGCGGACATGGGCGAAGTAACGGCCGCAGCGCGGACACTGTCTGCTGTCCCGCCGTACTTCGGCGCCGCAGTTTTCGCAAAAAAAACGGGCGGGACCCGCCGTGGCGGGCGGCATCAGCCCGCGGCTTTTTCCGCCGCCGGACAGGAAGCCCCCGAGGCGGCGGCGGGACAGGAAGCGCAGGCGCTTCCCGCCGCGTCACCGGCCTTCGTTTCAGCGCCGGCCTTTTCCGTTTTGGGGGCCTTTGCCGCGTCTGTTTTGGCGGCGGCTTTATTCTTGTCGGTTACATAGAAACCCGAGCCTTTAAAGATCACGCCCGCGCCGCCGTTGATGAGCCTGCGGATTTTTCCGCCGCATTCGGGACATTCGTCAAGGGGATCTTCACTCATGCCCTGGAAAATTTCAAAGTTGTGACCGCAGTCCCTGCATTCATATTCATAGGTCGGCATGTTTTTCCTCGATAATATACGGTAATTGGTACGACAGTATACGATAATTGGTACAACGTCATGCGGCGTAATTTTTTTACGCCGGCTTGTTTCAATATAACGTGAGGGTGGTAAAAAGTAAAGCGAGTTCACCGGAACGCAGGGTCATGGTAGTGATGATCACCGCGTCTCCCGACTGCTCGAAGCTCCCGCCGAAGAGGGCCCTGGCGACGCTTTCAAATTCGCGGTAAGCGCTCAAGTCGGCGCCCGCCAGGCCCGCGGCGGCCATGCCCAAAATACGCGTCAACGCCATCGCCTGTGAAACGCCCGGCGTTTCCAGGCGCAGGACGGCGCGGTAGGCGTCCTCTTCCGAACCGGCGGGATACACGGCGAACAAAAGTTTTTGCGCGGGTACGGAAAGCGGCACTCCCAGCGACGCGATGATTTTGTCAAGGCTTTCGCCGGCGTTTTCCAGCCAGCCGTAGAGGACGGCGTTCCGCTTAAGGCCGTCAAGGGCGGCGGGGCTTACGGCGCCCGGGGGCGGCGCAAAGGGATCGCCGTCGGAAAAGAAAACGCGCCGCGCCCCCAGATACAGCGACAGGTTTGAAGCGCCGGAACGCCAGTACTCGATCCCCGACGCGGAGACCGCTTTTTCCCAGTCCCTGCTGCCGCTCATATAGATGCCGCCCCGCGCGCTGGGGAATTTGCCCTGCGCCGCGCCGATAAAGCGCCGCGGCGAATGTTCTGGATACACGGCGGCGATAATCATGCCGGCGTGATCGATAAAATCGCCGGCGGCCGCGCCGCTTATGCTTCCCAGCGTCATCTTCTCGATGAGAGGACGGGCGGCGGGAAGCAGGGCCGCAAAGTACAGTTCCGCGCCTTCCGCCGTAACGGTAAAAGGATCGGTTCTGCCCGCGTAGAATTTTTCCGGCGTTGGGACGCTTTTACAGGAAAAGAAAAAAACAAAAAGAAAGGCGAATAACGCGCGGGAACATAAGGCCAAACCCTTGGGCCTTAGGCTTTCGCGATCTTTATATACCATTTGTCATCTCCCGCTTCGATCTCAAGCATGCCGTCGCTTTCTCCCCACTCCATCGACAGGGCCAAAGTTTCGGCGGCAACATAATCCGAATAGAACTCCCACGCCTGCTTGAGCGCCGCCGAACCGTAAACGCAAAGATGGATGCGATCGGTTACTTCAAGGGCCGCTTCTTTCCGCGTGTTTTGCACGCCGCGGATCAGATCACGCACATCGCCCTCGCGCGAAAGTTCTTCGGTCACTTCGGTATCCAGGGCGACGGTGAGGGAGCCTTCGTTAAGGACCCGCAGGTTTGCCTTTTCGTTCCGCCTGATGTCGAGTTTGCCGGCGGTAATTTCCACGGTGCGGCCGGCCACATCCAGCGCCAGAACCGCGCCGTCCAGAAGGCCCTGAATTTCCGCCTGGCTTAACGCCTGTATGCGTTCCGCCGCGGCTTTCATATCCTTTCCCAATTCCTTTCCCAGAACACGAAAATTCGCTTTAGCTTCGTATTCAACCAGATCCTCTTCGTTATCGCGAAACATTACCGACTTGACGTTAAGCTCCTCGCGGATGATGTCTTCCATCTCGAAGAGAACTTTTTTTTCATCGGCGCTGCGGGTTACCAGTTCAACCATCCGCAGCGGCTGGCGCACCTTGATGTTGTACTGCGAACGCAGGGCCCGTCCCATGGAAACGGCGTGACGCACCGCGGCCATCTTGAACTCAAGCTCGCGGTCGCGCCGCGCTTCGGAAGGAACGGGGAAGCCTGCCAGGTGTACCGATTCGCTGTCGCTTTCCAGGCGCAGGTTCCGCCAGATCGCGTCGGTGGTAAACGGCATGAACGGCGCCGCGACGGTTACCAGGGTCTTGAGCACCGCGTAGAGGGCGCCGTAGGCTTCGGCCTTGTCCGCGTCGCTTACGGCGCTTCCCTGTTTCCAGAAGCGGCGGCGGGAACGGCGTATGTACCAGTTGTTGAGCAGATCGATAAAGTCAAGAATCGGATCAACGGCGCGGGAAAGATCGTAGGCGTCCAGCGCCGCGCTTACTTTTTCGGCAAGATTTTCCGCCTCGGAAAGTATCCATTTATCCAGCGGATTTGCCGGCGCTTCCGGAGCGCCCGAAACTTCCGCGCCGTCAATGTTGGCGTAGGTGACAAAAAAACTGTACGCGTTCCACAGGGGGATGATGATGCTCTTCATCACCTCGCGGACTCCCTCGTCGCTGTAGCGCAGGTCGTCGGATTTAACCACGGCTGAATGAATCAGAAAAAGGCGCAGGGCGTCGGCGCCAAAACTGTTTACCACTTCCATGGGATTGGTAAAATTTTTAAGGCTCTTGCTCATCTTCTTTCCGTCCGAAGCGAGAACCAGGCCCGAGACGACGCAGTTTTTAAAGGCCGGTTTTTTAAAGAGCGCCGCCGCCAAAATGGTAAGGGTGTAAAACCAGCCCCGCGTTTGATCAAGCCCCTCGTTAATAAAGTCCGCGGGAAAGTGCGCCTCAAAAAATTCCCTGTGCTCGAAGGGATAGTGATTTTGTCCGTAGGGCATGGCGCCGGATTCAAACCAGCAGTCGAGTACTTCGGGAATACGGCGCATCGTTCCCGTACAGTCCGCCTTTCCGCCCCGCGCTTTTTCGGCGGGCGCTTTCGCACAGGGTATCGTAATTTTGTCAACAAACTGTTTGTGCAGATCGCCGGGGCGCTCGCCGCTTAACGAGTGTAATGCTTCCCTGCTTTCGACACAGATCGTTTTACCGCAGTCATCGCAGCGCCAGATCGGAAGCGGGTTTCCCCAGTAGCGGTTACGGCTGATCGCCCAGTCGCGGGCGCCCTCAAGCCACTTGCCAAAACGGCCCGCCTTGATGTGTTCCGGCACCCAGTAAATTTGATTGTTGCAGGCTATCATATCCTGTTTGATTTTTTCGACATTGACAAACCATGAACCTACGGCGCGGTAGACAAGGGGGCTGCCGCATCTCCAGCAGTGGGGATAGGCGTGAAGTATCTGTTCGCGTTTGATCAGTTTTCCTTCGGCCTTGAGCCGGTCCATAATCGCCCTGTCGGCGTCTTTAACAAAGATTCCCCTGTAGTCGCTTACTTCGCCGGTAAAGCGGCACTCTTCGTCGATGGGGCAGATAACCGGAACGCCGGTACCCTTAAGGACGCGGGCGTCGTCTTCGCCAAAACCCGGGGCGGTATGCACGACGCCGGTGCCGTCTTCGGTCGAAACAAAATCACCCTGATACGTACGAAAGGCGTTTGATTCGGCGGCGGCGGCAAAGTAAGGAAAGAGCGGCTCATATTTGATGCCGGTAAGCTCGGCGCCTTTTTTTACCCAGACGAGTTTGTATTCGCTCTCGTTATGGTAATAGGCGGAAAGACGCGAGCGGGCCAAAAGATAGCGGTCGTTTTGATCCTGCACCAGGGCGTAGTCGATCTCCGGCCCCAGCGTAAGGGCGAGATTCGACGGCAGCGTCCAGGGGGTTGTCGTCCAGGCGAGAATGTAGGCGGCGCCCGCGCCCTCGGCAAGATCCGCCGGTTCCACCGAGGCCGCGGCGGCGCTTCCCGGAACGGTTCCCTTCACCTTAAAACGTACCGTGATCGCCGGATCGTGCACATCCCTGAAACCGCCCAGATTAAGTTCGTGGTTTGAAAGCACCGTGGCGCAGCGGGGACAATAGGGAAGAATATAGTGGCCCTCGTAGAGCAGGCCCTTTTCCCAGAGCGAAGCCATGACCCACCAGATCGTCTCCATGTAATCGCTTTCCATGGTTTTGTAGTCATGATCAAAATCAACCCAGCGCCCCAGACGGGTAATGATCTCGCGCCACTCCTTGACATAGCGGAGCACCGAGGCGCGGCAGGCTTCGTTAAATTCGGCAATGCCGTATTTTTCGATATCGCTCTTTGAATTAAGGCCCAGCTCTTTTTCGATGAGGGTCTCGACCGGCAGTCCGTGGCAGTCCCAGCCGAAGCGCCGTTCCACGCGGTAGCCCTTCATCGTTTTGTAACGGGGAATAATATCCTTGATCGTCGAAGGAAC
>JAITBL010000044.1 GCA_031283575.1 Treponema sp.
GGAACACTTTGAGACGAGCGGCGCAAGCCGCGTCCCGAAGGGCGTCGATGTGTGCAAGGGTGTGGGGTGCCGCCGACAGGACCCGCGGTCCGTAAGGCGAAAAGGCGCTTTCAGGTTCCGTTTTATCGGGGTCCATGCTTCGGGTCATACGAACCAGACGCAACGCTTTCCGGCGCAGCGCTATACCGTGCGCCCCCTATGGAACGCTTTGACCCCGGACGCCTCCGTCTTGCACAAAATACCGGTCATGTGTTATCATTGTTATATGAGGGCGGCGATCATCTTTGGGTCTGCATCGGATAAAGGGATCATGCAAAAAGCGGCGGATGTACTGCGAAGTTTCGGCGTATCCTTTTCTTCCCGCATCATTTCCGCCCACCGTACGCCCGATCTGCTCGCGGCGGCCCTTGCCGAACTTGAAGCCGGCGGCGCCGAAGTGATCATCGCGGGCGCGGGCCTTGCCGCCCATTTGCCGGGAGTTATCGCCGGCAGGACGCTGCTTCCCGTGATCGGCGTTCCCCTTTGCTCCGGCGGACTGGGAGGCATGGACGCCCTGCTCTCCGTTGTACAAATGCCGCGGTCCGTGCCGGTTGCCACTGTGGGAATTGACAATGCCGCCAACGCCGCGTACCTTGCCGTGGAAATACTGGCGATTAAATATCCCGAATTGCAAAAACAACTGGCGGATTACCGCGGAACATTAAAGGAAAAGCTTGAACGCGATTCCGTTTGTGATCTTTAATTTGTGGGGGAACCATGGCGGACAAGAATGTAACTCTGGGGAAGATGCTCTACGAAGGCAAGGCAAAGCAGGTTTTTGAAAGCGACAGTAAAGATCTGGTCGTGATCCGTTACAAGGATGACGCCACCGCTTTTAACGGCGAAAAAAAAGGCCAAATCGAAGAGAAGGGCATCATCAACAACAAGGTTTCCGCGAGTCTTTTTCGCCTGCTTGAATCATCGGGCGTACCCACCCATTTTGTAACCCGTATCAACGATAGGGATCAGCTCTGCCGCGCCGTCAAGATTATTATGCTCGAAGTGATCGTGCGGAATGTGGTTGCGGGTTCTTTGGCAAAGCGCACGGGCCAGGAAGAGGGCGCCGTTCTTCCCCGGCCCGTCGTCGAACTTACCCTCAAGGATGACGCGAAAGGCGATCCGCTGATCAGCAGGGACGAAGCTGCCGCCGCGGGCGTTGCCTCCGCCGCCGATATCGAAACCATGGAAACGCTCGCCCTCAAGGTGAACGCGATTCTTGTTCCCTTTCTGCTGGAAAAGAAACTCCGCCTTATCGACTTTAAGCTGGAGTTCGGCCGCAACGAAGAAGGACAGATTGTTCTGGCCGATGAAATTTCTCCCGACACCTGCCGCTTCTGGGACGCCGGTTCGGGCGAGAAACTCGACAAGGATCGCTTCCGCCGCGATCTGGGAAACGTCAGGGAAGCTTATCAGGAAGTGTATGAACGCATAGGCGACTTCCGCTTCGGCGTATGAGTGCGGAAAACGCGGCGCGGCCCGAAGCGGACAAGCTGCGCGAAGCGTGCGGCGTCTTCGGCGTTTACTTTAACGACAGCGCCAAAGACGCCGTGTCCCTGGTTTATTACGGCCTTTTTTCGCTCCAGCACCGGGGACAGGAAAGCGCCGGCATAGCGGCGGCCCACGACAGCTCAATCGAATGCCGCAGGGGCATGGGTCTTGTGGGCGATGTTTTTTCGGGCGAAACGCTCGCCCAGCTCAAAGGTTCCGCCGCGGTAGGGCATGTCCGTTATTCCACTTCCGGTTCCAGCTGCGTCGAAAACGCCCAGCCCTTTGTAAGCCGTTTTAAACTCGGCTCCATTGCCGTCGCCCATAACGGAACGCTGACCAACGCCGATGTCGTCCGCGAACTGCTTGAAGACGCCGGCGTGGGATTCACTTCATCAAGCGATTCCGAAGTGATCGTCAACCTGATCGCGAAAAACTACAAAAAAGGTTTGGAGAAGGCCCTTACCGATACGATCAAATTCATCAAGGGTTCTTATGCCCTGGTAGTGCTTACCGGCGACGCGCTGGTGGGCGCCCGCGACCCCAACGGAATCAGGCCCCTCTGTTTGGGGAAACTTGACGGCGGCTGGATACTCTCAAGCGAATCCTGCGGCATTGACGCCGTCGGCGGTGAGTTTGTCCGCGATATTGAGCCCGGCGAAGTGATCATCATCGACAGGGAAGACGTGCTCTCTTTTACGTTCAGCGAAAAAACCCGCCGCGCCGTCTGTTCCTTCGAATACGTTTACTTCGCGCGCCCCGACAGCGTGATCGATACGGTCGATGTATACGGGTCGCGGGTCCGCGCCGGCGAAATTCTGGGCCGCGAGAGCGCCGTGAGCGCCGATCTTGTGCTGGGCGTCCCCGATTCGGGAGTGCCGGCGGCGATAGGTTACGGCAGAGCTACGGGCACCCCCTACGGCCTCGGTATTGTAAAGAGCAAATATGTGGGCCGAACCTTTATCGCGCCCAACCAGAATATGCGGGAAAAAGCGGTTTCGGTAAAACACAATGTGATCGAGAGCGAAGTGCGGGGCAAGCGCGTTGTTATTATCGACGATTCCATTGTGCGGGGAACCACCTCGCGCCGCCTGGTTTCCATACTCAAATCCGCGGGCGCGAGGGAAGTACACATACGCGTCTGTTCGCCGCCGGTACGCTGCCCCTGTTATTTCGGCATCGACACTCCGCATCGCAAGGATCTGATCAGCAACATGAACAGTGTGGAAGAACTGCGGGCCAGTCTGGGCGCCGACAGTCTGGCCTTTATTTCCGTCGAGGGCCTTCTCGAATCGATAGAGCCCGGCTCGAGCGAACGGGGCAAAAACGCCGGCTACTGCCTGGGTTGTTTTTCGGGCGAGTACCCCATACCGGTTGCGGGAGAGGCCGGACAAAACCCTGTTCCGTAGATTTGGCGGGCGGCGGCGCTGCCGTTTTTTGTTTGTGAGGTTCGTGGTAAAAGTGTTACCCAGTTTAATATCACCACACGAACAGACACGAACGGATTTATCGCGCAGGGGAAGAATATTTAACCGCGAAGGCGAGGCCGCCGCAGTAAAGCGCCCGGCAGATGCAACGTGACCCTACAACTTCTCTATGTCTTCAACGGAAAGTCCGGTCCCCTGGGCTATTTGATCAACCGGTACGCCAAGTTTCTTGAGATTC
>JAITBL010000047.1 GCA_031283575.1 Treponema sp.
TGAATACAGTTGATCCGGCTCGACCAGAGCAGCGCGGAAACCGCCACGGTAAAACCCGTTATGGCATAGGGGACAAGCTTGATCAGGTTGATCTTGATCGCCGAATACCGGGCGACCTGTTCATTGGCCCCGACGGCGCAGACATAGCGCCCGAAACGGGTATTGTTAAGGACAAGGTGCAGAACCACGGTAAGGATCACAAACACCCATACCGGAACGGGTATCCATAATAATTCGGCGGGGCCGAACCGGGGATACACGGTGCTGACGGAAAGGATATTCGCCGCGCCGGAAAAATACTGAATCAGGGAACGGAAAATCGCCATGGTTCCCAGCGTCGCGATAAAGGGCGCCATGCGTCCGGTCGTTACCATAAAGCCGTTTACAAAACCGCAGAACGCGCCGAAGGCCAGGCAGAACAGTATCGCGATAATGGTTCCCGCAACCGAATTCGGCGGGAAACAGTTAAGCAGAAATATCGTTATCCCGCCCACAAAGGCCATCATTGATCCGACGGAAAGGTCGATGCCGCCGGAGATAATAATCAGCGTCATTCCCAGGCCTATTATTCCCGTGTACGAAGACTGCTTTACAATGTTGACAAGGTTTCCCGGATTCAAAAAACTCAAGATGCCGCCGGCGCCGCCGCCGACAAAAGAAACTATAAGGGCAAGGACAAAAAGAAAAACAAATCCCAGCCCCGTAGAATGTTCGCTCCATTTAAATTTGGTAAAATAATCGTTCATTGGATTGACCCCTTGATACCGGTGGCGTGAAACATGATTTCCTCTTCGTTAATGTGGCTCCCTTCAAGGCACCCTGCCATTTTTCCTTCCCGCATAACGTACACCCTGCTGCACAGGCCGATTATTTCTTCCAGCTCCGACGAAATCACCAGACACGAAATGCCGCTTTCCGCCAGTTCATGGATGAACTCGTATATTTCATGCTTGGCGCTGATGTCGATACCCCTGGTCGGCTCGTCCAGAATAAGAATTTCGGGGGAAGTATCAAGCCAGCGGCTCAGATATACTTTCTGCTGATTACCGCCCGAGAGATAACGCAGATGCATCTTCTGCGAAGCGGCCATGATCTTGAAAGTTTTAACATACTCGGCGGTCTTGCGCGTTTCGGCGCGCTTGTCGATCAAAAAACCCTTAAGGTAACCCTTGAGCGATATCAGGGTAATGTTTTGGGGCAGATTAAAACCCTGGATAATGCCCTTGCCCTGGCGGTCCTCGCTCAGGTAAGCGAGCTTGTGCCGCAGGGCGTCGGAGGCTTTTTTGATCGGCGCCGCTTTGCCGTTAATTTTGATAACGCCGCTTTGTACGGCACGCAGACCCATTACCGCCTCGGCCGTTTCGGTACGGCCCGAACCGACAAGGCCGGCAAAGCCGAGCACTTCGCCCTTGCGCAGCGTAAACGAAACCCCGTTGAGGAGGCCGCCGCTCGAAAGATCCTCGATCTCAAGCACTTCCGTTCCCTCGCTCCGGGGAAGCTTGGCGGGAAAAATACGCGTAAAGTCGGTACGGCCTACCATTTTACGGGCAATGTCTTCTTCGTTCACGCCGGCGACTTCGTCAACGCTGATAAGCCGCCCGTCACGGAGCACGGTAACCCGATCGCAGATCTCTTTGATTTCGTTAAGCTTGTGTGACACAAAGAGCATGGTAACGCCCTGGGCTTTGAGGTTTCGCATAAGGACAAAGAGGGTGTCAACTTCGCGCCTGGTCAGGGTCGTGGTAGGCTCGTCCATAATAAGGAAACGGGCGCGCAGCATGAGGGCCTTGGAAATTTCCACCATCTGCTTTTCGGCCACGCTCAAATTGGCGACAAGCTGATTTACCCCTATCGGCATCTTGAGTTCTTCCAGCTGCCGCGCCGAAAGTTCCCGCATCTTTTGTTTGTCGAGCAGACCCGACTTAAGCCGGATCTCGTTCCCCAAAAAAATGTTTTCAAACACGGCAAGGGAATTGATCAGGTTGAACTCCTGGGGAACGATGGCGATCCCCAGTGATTTTGCGGTGATGTAGTCGGGAACGCTGACTTCGCCGCCGTCAAGAATGAGTCTGCCGCTATTGAGCTGGTAGATGCCGCTGATGATCTTGATCAGCGTGGATTTGCCGGCGCCGTTCTCGCCGATAAGCCCCATGATCTCGCCCCGGCGTATGGAAAAGGACACCCCGTCCAGAACCTTGACGCCGGAGAAAGATTTGGTAACCCCGTCGATGCTCAGAATGTCTGCGGCCGCGGTTTGGGAAAGCGCCATTTACGAAGACTTGAGCGCGTCGTCAAAGGCTACGTTCGAAGGCGCAAAATCAACCTTGCGGACAAATTCGCAGGCTTCTTTCGCCCCGAATTCCCTTTCCATTCCCGAGTCTTCCCATTCGACCGAAAGCGGCCCCTGGTAGTTCATCACATTGAGTTCGCGGATAATATTTTCAAAGTCAACGTCCCCGTGTCCCAGACTGCGGAAGTTCCACCCGCGGGTAGTTTCGCCAAAGGTAATGTGGCTTCCCAGAATACCGGCCTTGCCGTCCAGAGTCACCGCGGCGTCTTTCATGTGTACATGGTAGACATGTTTGGCAAAATCCCGCAGGAACACATGGGGAGTAACCCCCTGCCAGACAAGGTGTGAAGGATCAAAGTTAAAGCCCAGCGTGGGGCGGTTCCCGAAAACTTCCAGAAGTTTTTTGGCCGTGTAATAATCGAAGGCGATCTCCGTGGGATGCACTTCGAGGGCAAACCTGACGCCGTGCCTGTCAAACTCGTCAAAAATCGGCGTCCACAGATCGAGAATCTTTTTAAAACCGTCCTCCACCATCTGATCCGAAGTCTGGGGGAACGAATACCAGTAAGCCCAGATCGGGCTTCCCATAAAGCCGGTGACCACTTTGACGCCAAGGTTTTTTGCCGCGGCCGGCGCGTACTTCATGTACTCAATGGCCCAGGCGCGGATCTGATCGGGTTTTCCGGCCAGTTCGCCCGGGGCAAATCCGTCGAGGCGGGGGTCCCAGTTATCGCCCACGCACTGCCCGACAAGGTGGGTACCTATGGCCCAGGTTTTAAGGCCGTTCTTCGCCAGAATGTCGAGGCGTCCTTTGGCGTAAGCCGGATCCAGGGCCGCTTTTTTAAGATCGAGGTGATCACCCCAGCAGGCGATTTCCAGGCCGTCGTAGCCAAAGGACTTTGCCTTGGCGCAAATGGTCTCAAAGGGCAGATCCGCCCACTGACCGGTAAACAGGGTAACAGGACGCGACATGTTGTTTTCCTCCGTAAAAATAACTTAAAAAAGGTAACTTAAAAATTCACCCAGACAGAACCCTTTTGGGAACTTTCAACACACTTGCCGATAAACTTGACCCCTTCGGCGCCCATTTCCACATCGGGGAAGTCAAGGTCGTCACCGCCCGGCGTCTGGCCGGCTTTGAGTTTGATCAGCGCGTTGATGTACACCTTGTAGATGTTCGCCAGCGATTCAAAGTAGCCTTCGGGGTGGCCCGAAGGAATACGCGAAAGCGACGAAGCCTGGGCCGCAAAAGCGTCACGGCCCCGCGACAGGGTGAACTTGGGCTGTCCAAACGGATACACCTGAATGTAGTTGCAGTTTTCCTCGTTCCAGTCCAGAGCGCCCTTGCTCCCGAAAATACGGACACGGAAGGGATTATCGCCGCCCGCCGCAATCTGGCTGGTCCAGTAGACCCCCTTGGCGCCGCCCTCATATTCCAGCATGATAGTGGCGTTGTCATCAAGAACGCGGCCCTCGCCTATGCTGTCAAGGCGGGCAAGCACTTTTTTGATTTTAAGGCCCGTAAGATAGGAGACCATGTTTTCGACGTGGGAACCGAGATCGCCGACGCAATTGGCCTTGCCGGCCAGAGCCGGATCGGTTCTCGTGACGGCCTGCTTGTTTCCCTGTTTTTCGGCCGGCGCCAAAAGCCATTCCTGGGGATATTCGGCGTTGACAAAAAGAATTTTGCCGATTTCACCCTTTTTGATCATGGCCCGCATCTGCCTTACCGTCACGTTCCCCGTATAGGTGTACGTTACCATAAAGGGCAGCTTCTTTTGCTTCGCAAGTTCGGCAAGTTCTTTCGCCTCGGATTCTTCGGTACAGAGCGGTTTATCGCATACTACGGGGATTCCGCGGCTTAAAAAAGCTTTGGCAATCGCGTAATGGCTGGTATTCGGGGTAACGATGACGACAAAATCGATTTTGTCGGGCCGTTTGGACTCCGCCTCGGCCATTTCCCCATAGCTTTTGTAGAGCCGCTCATTGTCCAGCCCCAGACTTTTGCCCGTTTCGAGGGTTTTTTCCGGCGATTGGGAAAAACAGCCCGCCGTAATCCGGGCCAAGCCGTCAAGGTTGATGGATTTTCGGTGAACGTCGCCGATAAACGAACCCGGCCCGCCGCCGACCATGCCATAGGAAAGTTGTTTGGTAAAACCCGATTCGGCGCTCGCTTCTATCATGCCCTGCCTCCTGTCAATTTTGAGTCTCCCGGCGCGGGAGTAAATCTGTATGGTTGTCATACCAATTATACCCGAGGTTTTTCCGCCTGTCAACCAGAATTTTTACTCTCCCTGTTTCTTTGCCAGCGCCGGTTCGAAATACTTTTCGATATATTCCTGTTTGACCCGCAAAAGTTCGTCGCGGGGAATTTCGGCAAGGACCTGCCAGCCAAGGTCGAGGGTGCGGTCTATGCCGCGGTTTTCATATTCGTCCTGGGTCAGGTAGATTTGTTCGAATTTTTCGCCGAATTTAAGGTACTGTTTGTCCGCTTCGGAAAGTTCCTCTTCGCCGATGATCGAAGAGAGGTTGCGCACCTGTTTGACTTTTGAATAGGCGGCAAAGAGCTGGCTCGACACGTCTTTGTGATCTTCGCGCGTCATGCCCTCTCCGATGCCGTCTTTCATAAGCCGTGAAAGGCTGGGAAGACCGGCCACCGGCGGATAGACGCCGCGCTGGAACAGCTCGCGGTCAAGAACGATTTGCCCTTCGGTAATATAACCGGACAGATCGGGAATGGGATGGCTGATGTCATCGTTGGGCATGGTCAGAATGGGAAGCTGGGTGATCGAGCCCGA
Source organism: Treponema sp. (assembly GCA_031283575.1). Lineage (GTDB taxonomy): Bacteria > Spirochaetota > Spirochaetia > Treponematales > Breznakiellaceae > JAIRYT01. The sequence continues at coordinate 5,089 of JAITBL010000047.1, forward strand.
CGAGCCCTGAATTTTACCGGCCCGTTCGTAGAGGCTTGCCAGATCCGAATAGAGGTAGCCGGGGTATCCCTTGCGGCTGGGCACCTCGCCCCGTATGGAAGAAACTTCACGCAGCGCTTCGCAGTAGTTGGTCATGTCGGTCATCACGACAAGCACATGCATGTTCCGCTCATAGGCAAGGTATTCGGCCGCGGTCAGGGCGCAACGGGGCGCCACAAGCCGTTCGAGCGAAGGGGCGCCGGCCAGGGACAAAAAGACCGCAACATTGGAAAGCACGCCGGACTTTTCAAAATCATCCAGAAAGAAGCGGGCGACATCGTACTTTACGCCCATGGCGCAGAACACTACCACAAATTGCCCCTCGGCGGACCCGCTTTCAGACGAACGAAGTATACGCGCCTGCCGCACAATCTGGGCGGCAAGCCGGTTATGGGGAAGGCCGTTGCCCGAAAAAATCGGAAGCTTCTGCCCGCGGATCAGCGTATTCATTCCGTCAATGGCGCTTATGCCGGTTTGGATAAAGTCGCGGGGATAGGTGCGCGCGTAGGGGTTGATGGGAAGGCCGTTCACGTCAAGGCAGGTTGAGGAAATAATTTCACCGTAACCGTCGATGGGTTCCCCCAGGCCGTTAAAGACACGGCCCAGAAGCCCGGGACCGACGCGGAGTTCCATGGGCTTTCCCAAAAATTCAACCCGCGCGTCATCGGCGGAAAGGCCCGTGCTGCTTCCAAAGATCTGAATCGCCGTCCAGTCTTTGCTCATGTCAACGACCCTTCCCAGACGGCGGCCTTCGGTACGATCGTAAACGGCCACCGCCTCGTTAAAGCTCACGCCGCCGGTACGTTCGGTAATCACCACCGGCCCTTCGATACGGGTAAGCCCGCGGTATTCGACGCCTTTCATAACATTTCCCTGCTGCGGTAAGCGCGTTCAAGGCTTTCGAGGGCGGCGATCATTTCCCGCTCAAAGGCGGCAAAGGCGGCATCGTCGCCGTTTTTCACTTCGCTCTTGAGCCGCGAAAGCCGTTCCCGCAGCGGCCGCGCCTTTGCCGGCGTACCGGTTTCCGCCGCCGCGGCCGCGGCCGCCGCAAGCCCCGCGTCGGGTCCCCAGGCCCGCGCTTCGGCCGCGGCGCTCAGCGCTTCCCCTGCGTCATCCCCCGCGGTAAGGGACGTAATCTTGTAGAGGGGCGCTCCCAGCTTGATGATCTCCCGCGCCCTCCGGTAAAATTCCATTATCAGTTCAAGCAGCCGCACCTGTTTTGAGGGAACGCAGTACATGTCGATATCATCAAACGAATTCTGCTGAAGAAAACCGTTTTTGATAATATCGGCGGCGAGCAGAACAAGCCGCTCGAGATCGGGCAGGGCGTCGGGGCCGATAAGGCGGACGATTTCGGCAAGGCGCTGTTCTTTCTTTAACAAATCCAGAGCTTCCTGACGCACCTGGGCCCAGAGGGGGTTGAGTTTTTCCCACCATGACTTTACCTCGTCGGCGTATTCGGAATAGCTTTCGGTCCACGAGACGGCCGGATAGTGGCGGCCGTTGGCCAAATCGCGGTCCAGAACCCAGAAACAGCGGATAAAACGGCGGGTGTGCTGGGTTACCGGTTCGGAAAAATCACCGCCCGGGGGGGAGACGGCGCCGATGATCGAGACCGAGCCCTCACGGCCATTCAGTGTTCTGACCCGCCCCGACCGTTCGTAAAATTCGGCAAGCCGCGTGGGAAGGTAGGCGGGAAAACCTTCCTCGGCGGGCATTTCTTCCATGCGGCCGGAAAGTTCCCTCAGCGCCTCCGCCCAGCGGCTTGTGGAATCGGCCATGATCGCGACATGGTAGCCCATGTCGCGGAAAAATTCGGCAAGGGTAACGCCGGTATAGATCGACACTTCGCGGGCGGCTACGGGCATGTTTGAAGTGTTGGCGATGAGTATGGTCCGCTCCATCAGGGACCGGCCTGTCCGGGGATCCTGCAAACGGGGAAATTCGGTGAGTACGTCGGTCATCTCGTTTCCCCGTTCGCCGCAGCCTATGTACACGATAACGTCGGCGTCGCACCACTTGGCAATGGCGTGCTGGGTCATCGTTTTACCGGTGCCAAAGCCGCCGGGGATTGCCGCGGCGCCTCCTTTCGACAGGGGAAAGAAAAGGTCGATAACCCGTTCACCGGTGATCAGGGGCTGATCGGGCGAAAGCCGTTCGGCGCTGGGCCGGGGAATGCGTACCGGCCACCATTGGGCGAGGGTGATCTCCTCGCCCGCATCGGTTTTGGCGATCACATCGAGGGCCGCGTAGTCTCCCCCGGGAACAAGACTCGTAAGGAAGCCGCCTTTGATACCCGGAGGAACCATGATAGAACAGGTAACGCTTTCCGTTTCTTTTACCGTACCCAGCGCAAGGCCCTGCCGCGCGTCCGTTGCGGTTCCGGCGGCGATGGCCGCGGCAAGGGCGGCGTCGGGCACAAAAGGCCACTTTTTTTCCAGATCAAGGGGATCGCCGCGAAAACCCGGACTCATAAAAGCGCCGCCCTGTTCATAGATCACTTTGAGGGGCCGCTGTATTCCGTCGTAAATGGTACCGATGAGGCCCGGCCCGAGCAGCGCCGAAAGGGGCCGGCCCGTACAGACCGCGCCGGCGCCGATTTCCAGCCCCGTATCATCTTCGTAGACCTGGATCACCGCCGTGTCCTGTTCCAGCCTGACCACTTCGCCGAGTATGCGTTTTTCCCCTACTTCCACCACATCAAAAAGTCCCGCCTGGCCCAGGCCGCCCGCGTGAACGATGGGGCCGCTGATACGCCGCACGTCTCCGCGTATCACCGGGGGTCTCCGTCTTCGGCCGCCAGCGGACCGAGCAGGGAGAGGGCAAGTTCGCTCCGCTTGTCGAGCAGCAGGCGCTCCGCCGCGCCGTCAACCGAAGCGCTGATGCGCAGGCGTGGGCTTTCCAGAATCAGCGCGGGGAAAGAACCGTTTACATTGTAGAGCGCGTCGGGCGTAACGGAGGAAGGCGCGGCGGCAGGCGTTGTACCAAGCAGCGCGGCAAGTTCGTCATCGGCCAAACCGCGAAAACGCACCGAGACGCCGTCCCCGGGATCGCAGGAACCGGCGCGGGCCGCGAGTTCTTTTTTCAGTATGCCCAAAAGCCTGGCCCGGTCCAGCGAAGCCAAATACGAGTTCATCGCGCCGGCAAGCAGGGTCTGGATTTTTTCCGTACGTATACGGCGCTTGTCCATGGGAAGGCGCGCCATAATTTCTTTGCGGGCGCCGGCGATTTTTTCCGCGTAATTTTTGCGGACTTCTTCCTGCTTTCGTTCGAGCCTGCGCTCCCAGGACGCGGCGCGGGAAACCGCCTCGTCGTCGGCGCTCTTGAGAATTTTGTGGGCCTTCTTCCGCGCGTCTTCAAGGATCTCCCGATCCAGCGCGTCCGTTGACTGTAGTTCTTCCATGTTTTCCCTGTTCCCTGTTTCTTTGTTTTCGCTGCGCCTTACACGTGTACGCCTATGGCTTCCCGTATGGAATCGACCAGAGTTTTTCTTCCCGCCTGGCGGCCGAGGGTTCCCGGAATTTCCACCACGAGGGGATAGCGGCCCGCAAGCTGCCAGCCCGTGAGATCCTCGCCGAGCCAGTCGGCTGTTTCTTCGGTAAGGATCAGCACCCTGCAGTCCGGCTCCGCGCGCGGCAGCACCGCGGCGGCGGTAACGTCATAACCGGCCGTGATCCGGCGGAAAGCCGCGAGGGCGGCGTCGGGGCCGCTCACCGCCTCGCCCCGCACCCCCACAAAACGGAAGGCCGTTACCAGTTCCGGATCACCGAGGAAGTAATAATCCACGTTAAAAAATCATAATCAGCAGGGCGACGAGGAAGCCCCACAAACAGATTCCCTCGGCAAGACCCGCGTAGGGCAGCGCCTTGCCGGAAAGCTCGGGGTTCTCACTCATCGCGCCCATGGCCGCCGAACCAATCTGCCCCACCGCGATGCCCCCGGCTACGCAGGAAATACCGACCGCCAGCGCGGCGGCAAAGTATTTCCACACCGTCGTATCGCTTTCGGCCGCGGCTTCCGTCTCCTGGGCAAACAGGGGCAGCGCCGCCAGCGCGAACAGCGCCGCGGCAGACAGAATTTTTTTAACGCCGTCACTCATGTTCTTCATCATCATTATTTACTCCTGATATATGCGCGGCATTTTACCGCACACGTTAAATCGGACGTTACGCGCCCACCCGCATTATCCTTTTCTGAATCTGAAGGGCGTAAAGGCCACTCCGGTTTCGGTAAAAAATTTGCTGAAGAATTCGTAGTACTGCAATCGTACCACCTGTATCGCCACTATCATACCCTCAAGCAGAATGATCACGGCGTTGCCGAAGATCATAATCACCAGGGAGAAGAGGATGCCCGCGGCGCCTTTGCCGACCATTTCCGAAAGGGTAAAGACAATAAAGGAAAGCACCGCGTGAGAAAGCGCGAAAGCGCCGACCCGCAAAAAACTTACCGTGTTGGAAATATAGGTCGAGGCGGATTCCAGGATTTCCACAAAGCCTTCCATAATGAAAACGAGGAGGCCGTGTTCCAGTACGGGCCGCTCCCGCGACACGAGACGCCAGATCGCCGGACCAAAAAAGATCAGGCCGGCGGGAAGAAGAAGCCCCAGATAATCGGCCCGTACAAAGGCGCCCCCCGTAATGATCCTGACGGCGATAAAGATCGCGTACCAAAAAAACGCAAGGCCGGCGGCGCCGGTTTTGGCAAAAAGCGCCTTCTCGTATTTTTTGAGCGAAAACTGATTGACAATGTTGACGAGCAGGCCTATGGAATTGAGCAGAACCCCCACGGCAATCGTAAACCCGAAAAAATAAAAGAGCTTGGTCATGCTGCCCTTTTCGGGCATCAATTGAAGAATGCGCTCCGGCGGTTCGGCGCCGGAACCGAAGAGTTTGATCACAAAACCGGTTATGGCGCGGGTCGGCCGTACAAAAAAATTTTCGTTGGTAAAAAATTCACCGTTCAAAAGGCCCATCACCATGGAAGAGATTCCCACCGCTTTAAGGGGCGTCGCGAAATGTTTGAACGAAGCGAGCCGTTTTGTTTTTGCGGCGGCAAAGCCCAGCAAAAAAAGCACGAGGCCCTGCCCCGTGTCGCCGAACATAATGCCGAACAGCACGGTAAAGAAAAAAGCCACAAAGGGCGTCGGATCGAGGGTGCCGTAAAGGGGCGCGCCGTAGGAAAATACCACCGGCTCAAAACCTTTGACAAAGGCGCCGTGTTTAAGGGAAACGGGAACCTTCCGGCGGCCCTCGCGCACATCGTCGATTTCTTCAGGATTGTAGGAACGAATGGCCGTACGCCCGCCGGTACGTTTTTCCAGCTCCGCGGCAAGCGCGGCAACCTCGTCGGCGGGAACCCAGCCGGCAATGACGAACACATTTCGCGTTCCCTTTAGCCGTTTTTTCAGTTCTTCCACCGAGCGGGACATGAGATAGGCGCCGTGCAGTTTTATCAGCGTATCGCCGTATTCTTCCGCAAAGTCCCTGCGCTTTTCTTCGATTGATTCAAGCTCCTGCCCGACACCGGCAAGCCTTTCGCCAAGGCTTGAAAGCAGATCCGCGGGAACCCCCTTGTAGCCTTCGGGAATGGCGATGGGGGCAAAGGCGGTTTTTTTAAGGGCCGAATCCAGAGCGAAGCGTCCCTTGCGCGACGCCGCGGCGAGAACGCGCCCCGTGTCATCCAGGGGAATGATCACCGCGCGGTCGGCCAGATTTTCGCGCAGTTCTTCCTGCCGGCGGGGATCGAGGCGTCCTACCCTCAGCGTCAAATACGAAAGCTGATCAAGGTCGGAAAAGGGCGCGTTAAGGCGCGAAAAAGCTTTTGCCTCGTTTAAAGTTTCTTCAAGTTTTTTCTTTTCCTGATTCTGGCTGTTTTCCCGGGCAATTAAACGCATGACGCCGGCGCAGAGTTTATTGACCAGGGCGTCGTCGGCATCGGTGGGAAGCGTACTTTCGCCGCCGGGTTCCGCGGGCAGCCGGACGCCGAGCCAGACCGCCGCCGCCGCGATGCTGTCAAGGCTTTCCCGTATGTGGACGGCGTTCCCGCTGGAAGCGGCGTTCTTCTCTTCGATGTCGCCGGGGATCGCGGCGGCGTCATCGGAAAAATGCATGATTCCGTTACGGCCCAGATATTCGATCACCGTATCCACATCGCGGGCGAGTACCGTCATTTCAATCTGCTTCATCTTCCGGGGGCGTATCACCAGGCAGCCTCCAGAACGCCGGGAAAATCTTCGCTTGACATACCCAGGGCCAGGCCTTCGGCATAACTGGTAAGCAGATCTTCTTCGAACTGTTTAAGCTTGATAAAACAAAACGCCGTGTCAATCGAAAGGGGGCGGACGCGCATATTGCGCATCGCCAGACGATAGAGGTATTCCGAAGCGCCGTTCTGGAAAAAGCGCGGGTCCGCCCGCCAGGGAAAAGCGCCGCCGTTAAGAAAATTAAAACGCTTCCAGCGCGTCCACGCCTCGCGGTTGTCCAGCGGTAATTCCAGGGCCGCTTCGGCATCGGCGGTAAAATGTTCGCCTTCGACCGTTACCAGATGACGGCGCACTTCATCGGCCTTCATTCCGTAATAGGTGCGCAGGCGAAGAACCCAGGCGCAGTTACGCAGGGCGATTTCTTCGCGGATAATTTTTTCGGATACGACGCGATCGCTTTTTTTAAGGGTAAAGAGGCTCTTCCACAGTTTGCCGTAGTAATCACGGTCAAGCGCCGTCTCCACCGTTATCCCGCCGTCTTTGCCGTCCGGAATAACGGCAAGTTCCCCGCGCCTGTCGATGATGAAGGCGTATTCGCTTCCTTCGAGCATCGCCGCCAAATCGGGCCACGCGTCATGGCGGATCGCGGCGTAAGGACTGATATCGGCGTGATCGGGCGGCTGCCGCGGAAGGACTTTGTCGCGGGCCAGGGCGACAATCGTTTTAAGATCGGCATATTCGTAAACTTTAAGGAGGCGGATTAAAACTTCCGGCGGGTGTTTATAGGAACCAATGATGGAAACAATCTGCGCCACCGAACGCCTGATCAGACGCCCTTCGAGATCGCGCAGCAGTTCCTTTTCGGGAAGCTCTTTGGCGCTGCCGGCAAAGATAAGCCGGTCAAGTTCCGCCAGCCGGTTTACCGCGCGAAGGGGGGCGATGCGCCGCCGGACTACCCAGGATTTGCTGATGATCCCGCAGGCCCTGGCAAACACATACGCCCGTTCCCCCGCGCCGGCCATCACGCTTCCCCAAAAAAAAATGATTCCGCCAGGGCAGAAAATTCCGCCTCGTGAAGGGGCATGCCGGCAAGACCGGCGCGGTATTCATCAAGGGCAAGGCGGTATTCATTCTGTACGACCGCAAGCTGATTCCGGTATTCGGCCTCGAGCGCTTCGATCATGACACGGTAGCGTTCCTCGTAGGCGGCGCGGTTTTTTTCTTCCGCGTCCTTAAGGCGCCGGTCCGCTTCGGCCTGGGCATCGTCAACAAGGACGGAAGCCCTTGCCTCGATTTCCAGCAAATGCCCCAGTATGTCGGGGGATTCTTCTTCCGAATAAAACCGTTCGTCCATGGTTTAATCCAGCGCGGTAAGTATACTTTCATATTTTTTGATCACCGCGGCCGCGGCGGCGGGATCGGTCTGGGAAGCCAGGTCGGTAAAGAACTGGGGATTCTGAAGCATCTCGGCAAGCCGCTTGAGTATGCGCAGATGCTTTTCGGTTTCGGTCTGGGGCGCCAGCACCATAAAGAGCAGGTACACCGGCTCGCCGTCCAGGGCGTCGTAATCGATGCCCCGGCGGGAAATCCCCAAAATACCCCGGACGCGGTCCACGGCGTTGGTCTTGCCGTGGGGAACGGCTATGCCTTTTTGAATGCCGGTAGACATTTTACGCTCGCGTTCACGCACCGCTTCAAGGACATCCTCGCGGATATCGCTTTTGGCCGCCTGACAAAAAGCGTCGGCCAGCTCCTCAAAAGCCTCGTCTTTATCCTCAGCCTCAAGGCCGATTTTGATAAACTCGGGCTGGAAAAGATCGCTCAATGCCATGCGCCCCCCTTATTCCGCGGGAGAGGCGGGAAGGGTCGCCCCCTCGGTACCGGGAAGGTTGAGGACATCCGAAGCGCCGGGCGCCGCAGGGTCGCCGCCTTCCATATACCACTCGGTTCCCTGTTCGGCGTTCTGACGGCGTCCCGCGCCCTCAATGCCGGCGCCGCCTGGAGTCCGGTTAACGAATGCAAGAATAAAACTTATCGCCAGAAAGAGAAAGCCCAAAACCGCCGTCGTGCGGGTAAGCACATTCCCTGACCGGGAACCAAAAGCCGAAGCGCTGCCACCGGCAAAAATTCCTCCCAGGCTGTCCCCTTCCTCATTCTGGACCAGAACAAGCAGGACCAGCAGTATTGCCGTAATAATGAAGACAACCAGAAGCAAAATTTCAAGAATTCCCATAAAAACCTCAAAAGTGAAACTGGACTTAAGTGTATAGAAAGCGGGAAAGTTATTCAAGCGAGGCTGTTCCAAAACTTCAGTTTTGGGACAGCAACCTTAAAATTAGCAGTTTTGCAAGGCTGAAAGCCTGAGAAACTGCAAGAGCCTGTTTCAAAACCGTGCGCGTTAGCGCA